>JBDKJQ010000031.1:0-3719 GCA_039796495.1 archaeon
TTTTTCATGTTACTTGGACTTGTGGGAAAGCCATCGTGCGGGAAATCAACATTCTTTAAGGCGTGTACATTGGCAAATGTTTTAATTGCGGCATATCCGTTTGCGACGATAAAACCAAATCATGGTGTTGGCTATGTGAAAATTGACTGCATTGAAAAAGAATTTAATACGACATGCAATCCGCAAAAAGGATATTGTGTGAATGGCCAGCGATTTGTTCCGGTCGAACTGATGGATGTTGCAGGACTTGTTGAGGGTGCATCTGAAGGAAAGGGACTGGGCAATGAATTTTTGAATGATTTGTCAAATGCTGATGCGTTTATTCATATTGTTGATATCTCGGGAGAGACTGATGCGGGGGGCAAGGAAACAAAAGGATACAATCCGGTGAATGATATTGCGATGCTTGAAAAAGAACTGGATTTATGGTATTTAGGGATTTTAAAAAAAGTGTGGAAGGTGTTTTCAAAATCTTTGCATACTGAGAAAGCTTCCTTTGCGAAAGCTGTTGCAAAACAATTTTCAGGATTGAAAGTGGTGGAGGAAGATGTGAAGCGTGTGCTACTCAAGACTCAGCTTGACGGAGAGAAAGCTGCGCAATGGACTGAAGAACAATTATTTTTATTTTCCCATTCCTTGCGGCATCTTACTAAGCCGATGATTATTGCGGCGAACAAAATGGATAAACCTGAGAGCGAGAAAAATTTATTGCTCTTACAAAAGACATATCCTCAATTGACTATTATTCCGTGTGCTGCAGATTATGAATTGACGTTGCGCGAGGCTGCAAATCATGGTTTTATTAGTTATATCCCTGGAGAAAGTGATTTTACTATTATGAAAGACTTAAATGAAAAACAAAAATCTGCGTTGGAACATGTACGAGTTTTTCTGAAAAAAAATAACGGCACTGGTGTTCAGGAGGTGTTGAATACGTTGGTATTTAGTATTCTAAAGTATCTTCCTATTTTTCCTGCTGGCGCGAATAAACTCGGAGACAGCAAGGGGAATATTCTGCCTGACTGCTTTTTATTACCTAACGGTTCAACCGCGCTTGATTTTGCTTTTTTTATCCATAGTGATTTGGGAAAAAATTTTATCAGGGCAATTGATGCACGAAGCAAAAAAGCTATTGGAAAAGAGTATGTTTTGAAATCTCGAGATGCCCTTGAGATTGTGACACGGTGATTATAGTTTGCTGATGATCTTTCTTATGAACTTTACATCCTCGTCGGTCTTGTCTTTGTATTTTGAAACTTCCAAAGTTATTTCTGCATCTTTTGGGTATAATCTTAAAATTTTTGCAAGATCAAAATCGCATTTGGTAAGGGATAAATGTAAATCTTGGAGGGAATCCCATTTCTGTCCACTGAGATGAAAGTGTTTTGGCTTTAATTTGAGGAAAGCCTGTATGAATTCCCAAGGATCTTTTTTATTGAGATGTGCTGAGATAATACAATGAGCAAGGTCAAAGATAAATCCCTTTTTTGTTTTTTTCAAAAAAGATTTCATTTCTTCAGGAGTGGTGCATAGTGAACCTTCTTTTCTGTTCCGAAAGGTATTTTCAATCAATAATCTTCTGTCTTTGAGGCTATTCACAAAATTAATTGCCTGCTCTTCTGAGCAATGTTTATTGTCAATAATGCCGGCGTGCAGAATTATTTTTTTGCTTTCGGCAAGATTTGCTATTCGTATGGCTTGCTGGATTGATGGCGCGGTTGTCTTAAGAGATTTATCCGCAGGATTACAGCCTTGCTTATGATGTTCGGCATGGATGACAATAGGAATATTTTGTTTTCTGTATTTTTTTAAAAAACTATAGTCTTTATTTCGCAGACCTTGCACCTCAAAAAAATCTGCCTTGCCTATGAAATAATCCAGGAAATCCTCTTCATGATAACACTTTACACCGATTTTCATGGTTTGTAATATCACGAATATATTAAAAGGTTGTGATGTTATTTTTGGTATGCTAATTACAGTGACTGTGAGGGCCTCGTCGGGAAAAGAGGAGATTTTCCTGCTTGATGATGGTTCTTACCGCGTCTTGCTGAAAGCGCCTGCTGAAGAGGGCAAGGCAAATCTTGCTTTGTTAAAGCTGTTACAAAAATATTTTAAAAAACATGGAGAAAAAAATTGCCATATAAAAATTATTAAAGGCATGACGAGTAAGAATAAGATTATTGAGGTCTCTTAACGAGGTGATATATGCCTATTCGCTATGAAATTGCTCCTGATATCATGGAAGAAGTGAATGAGTTAGCAACGCTTTTGTTCCCGCATGTGCGACTAGATTCAGTTTCCTGCATCCGCAGTTTTGGAAGCTTAAGTCCTCGAACGATTGCACGGTGTCATGCATTGGGAAAAGCTATGCAGCTTGGTATGGGAAGAAGGAAAGGATTTTATGTTATTGAAGTTTTGAGCAGAAGGTTTGACAAATTAGCGGAGGAGGAAAAAACAAAAGTTTTGATTCATGAATTGATGCACATCCCGAAAAGTTTTGGCGGAGGGTTTCGTCATCATGATTACGTGTGCGAGAAAAATATTGAACGCGAATATCAGCGTTATACAAATCTGAAAAAGCAACAATTATTTTCAGAGCGTTTTTCAGAAAAAAAAGAGATGGAGAACAGGCACGAGAAAAAAGAAATAGTAAGCGAGGTTTATCACCCTGGTGAGAAAAAACGATGGTTTTGGTAAATTTTTGTTTCGTTGACTGCAAGTTCTAAAACGGCAGGTTTAAATAAATAAAAAAACTAGCTATTGCATGGAAAAAAGAAGGTGGAAATATCTTTTAAAAAATAATTTATTATCGCTGTTTCTGGTTGTTGGTTTGATTGTTTTGGTTGCGGTTATTGCAGGAGATGTTGTCATAAAAGATGGAAATGTTGAGGTAGGAGACGATTTGAATGTTTCAAATATCTTGTTTGTAAATTCTTCTACTAAGCGTGTGGGCATTGGGACTGCAAGTCCTTTTTATCGTTTATATATCACAAATATAACGGGAGATACTTATCTTGGTTTACGGGGAGGAAATCCTTCGGTGACTGCAGGAGAGTCTTATCTCAGTTTAGACAGCTCTCGAAATAATACTGGTGTTGGTCATGTGGTGAGAATCAAATCGGAATCTCCAAGTGCAGGAAAAGCAGATATGGTGTTTTACACACAACCCTCCAATGGAGTATATACAGAAAGAATGAGAATTGATTATAAAGGAAATGTTGGTATAAATACTACTGCTCCGGATGCAACTTTACATGTTAATAATATGTTTAAGCTTACGCCAACCGATGTTCCACTTGCTTGCACAACCATTGGAGAAGGGGGAATATACTTTGATGATAGTCTTGGTGAATTTTGTTTTTGTAATGGAACAACCTGGAACCAATTTGACAGTGGAGGAAGTTGTTAATAATAATGAAAAATAAAATAATTTTAAAGATTAGTATAATTTTGATGTTTATAGTTTTGATTACTGTTCAGATTACAATTATTTCTTCACAAAATATTAACATTTCTTCTGGTGACTCCCAAAGAATTGAATTTGGAAAGGATGCAGAAAAAATGATAACCGCCTTAGAGAAGGGAGAATGGATTCAGGTTATAGTAGAACTAAAAGATGAGTCTGGAATAATCTTGAGTGGTACAAAACAAGAAAAGATAGACCAAGTAAAACAGAAACTTGAATGGTACAAATCAAAAATAGACGAGGTTTTAAA
>JBDKJQ010000032.1:0-9750 GCA_039796495.1 archaeon
AAAAAAGAATTGCTCGACAAGATCTCAAAAGAAAATAGTTATCGGGCAATGCTCAAGACAGTAACATCAGATAAACAGGAGGAGATAATACAGAATATAACTGAAAAATATTCATTGATAGACTTCTTCTCAAATCTAGCGGACAAAAAAACAGAGTTTGAAAAAATCATCGGAAAAGATAACGCAGAAAAGATAATAAAAATTATCGAGTCAAAAAAGGAAAAAACGAAAGAAGTAAAGCAGCCATTCAAGATCAGTGATAAGTCTGAAAACGGTATCGTAAAAATTAAGGATATGCTCAAAGAAGCAAAACAAGGAACAACATGCACTATCAGATATATCGCTGCAGGAAGATACACCATAGTCAATGAAGGAGAAAATTTTAAGGAATTAAGAAATCAGATAAGTACAGTCATAAATGCAATTGAGCAGCAAGCAAAGAAAAACAAATCTTTTTTCGAGGTTGAGAAAAGTTAGCGATCAATGTAAGGAAAATTATTTAAAGAGTTTTACGCAATAGGTACTGATTATGAATAGAGATTTTCTTGAATTAGCTAAAAAAAGGAAGGTAACCTACGAATTTAGTAATAAAGAAATAAAAAAAGAGGATATGCATAAAATTCTTGAAGCGATGAGATGGGCCCCTAGCTGCGGAAATACTCAGCCATGGCTCTTTACAGTTATCAACAAAAAAGAGAATATCAAAAAGATACTGGAATCAACACAATTTATACACTTTCCATTTATTAGTCCAATGCCAAAAAGCGTCATTGCATGCATCCTTGACCATTCCTGTCTTAAAAATAGCGAGCATACCTGTACACCAAAAACAGAAACAGGAAGACGGGATGACGCACAAATGTGTGTCGCAATGGCAGCATTGCAGGGAATATTACAGGCAGAAGATAGTGGCATTAATTCGTGTATTCTCACCCCAGATAGAGAAGAAGCGCGAAAGATAATGGCGATTAATGACGATCAAGAAGTAGTTCTCTATATCGGTCTTGGCTATGAAAAAAAGGAAGCATACCAAAAAAAGAAAGAGAGGAAAAAACTTTCAGAAATCGTCTCCTATGAAATACAAAAAAATAAAAATAATTCCAGAATAAAAATAAAAAAATCAACTGCTACCATTCTGTTTGCCGCTTCTCGAGAGGCATACGCACGATTACAGCAATCTATCATAAGAGATAAAGAAGGAGTCTATATTGCATTACATACGCCGCCCTACAAATTAAAAAAATTCAAAAATGAAAAAATATTTTTTATTAATGCCTCTGGAGAAACTAATGAAAAAATGAAGAATGGAGTAGACATAAAAGGGCCGACTTCTCTGACAGAGCTTTCAATAAAACTTGCAGATGCAATGGCGAAAAAAACAATAAAAAATATTTTTATTGATTCTATCACAGACCTGCTCATAAACAATAAACAAGAAGTAGTTGAGGAATTTTTATATTATCTCATAAGTAAATCATTGAATAAAAACATAGCATTAATAGGTATCGCTCGTGGCGATGAAAAAACAAGAAAAGAAATTGCGTTTATCGAACAGTTTTGCACAACAAAAACAATATATTAAAACAATTTCTTCTGTGTAACCGATTTCTCAATTATAGGAACGCCATACACGCCATCGTATCCTGGTCTCACGCGTATCGTGCCGTCTCTATTTTTTAGGATGAAATCATCCCGCAACAGCGCGTATGAGCTGATACACATCACCCTGATGATAGCTAACGTTCGCTACAGTAATCTGCAGCAGCGCTAATAACCAAATAAACAAAATCCAATTAACGGCCAAAATCCAAGTCAAGTCATATTCTTTCCGGTAGCATATTTTGTAAAAGGTGTATAGATTCGCCAAAGCTAAATAAACTGCAATAAGAAACAAAAACCGCAAATCAGAAATAACACCGGCAAGATTAATGTCTGCTTTCTGAAAAGAAGAAAGTTTCTCATATGCGAAAGTATCAAAGCGAGTTACTCCAAGTTTTCGAGTGGCGGGGTTCCAAAAATGCGGAATCGTTTCAATGAGATTGACATTATAACTGTTCTGTACAGAGTACTTATCAAGAGCTGCCTGATGAGCCTTTTCATGAAAATATGTCGAAATCTGCACTAGATAAGGAAGGATAAAGAAAACAGTGATAAACAAAAATGCCGCAACATGAAAGACTCGGAAAAATCCTTTCACAAAATACCGCCGGTCGAAATGCGCCCCTCTCTTCATAATTACTCTAAAAAAAGAAGATTAATAAAACTTTCTTCAGAATTACCAAATATCCTCTCCATGAAAAAATGATATAATAAAAAAGATAAAAATTTATAAATACCAAAAAACTAGCTAGTAAAAGAGAGGCATATCATGAAAGCAAAAACGAGGCAGATTATTATCGTGTTGTTGTGTCTATTTGTCATTCAGACAGTTCTTGCAGAAACAACGATAAATGTTAAAAGCCTTCCCGATCACCGAATCTCTATAATTATCAGAGAAGCAGGAAAACTAACTTCATTAGAAAGTTTTCACAAAGATACAGGCACCGGCGAACTGGTTATACCGGTTACTACAAGCGTTGACTCTATCGATATAATAGTGACATTAAAAAAAGACAGTCAAAATATTATTAACAGAAAATACGAAGGATTGGAGACAGGAAAAATCTATTATCTTGATTTTATTCCTGGAGAAGACAAATTACAAACTCAGGAGGAAATAGATGCTGAAAAAGCAAAAGAAATTGCTCCAGTGGAAACAAATCCTACCGTGGAGAATGAAGAAACTCAAAAGACTACCGCAGATGAACAAACAGATACAGAAGAACCTGCAACAGAAAAAGAGGTACCAACTGAAACACACACAGAAACACAAAAAGCAAAAACTGATGACAAACTAACGTCATTTGCATTGTTGGATAAACTTCCAGTAGATACCTCATGGATAATGAAAATAGGAATAGGATTATTAGTCATCATTGGCGCCATTGTCATGATAAAAGTAGTGCCAGCATTTAAAAAAGAAGAGACTTTTACCGTCAGGCCATTGTCTGAATTGAAAAGAGAAATGGGAAAAACACATGCGGATAAAAGAATAGAAGAAATAGAAAAGAAGATTCATGATGCGCAAAGAGAACTAGAAGCATTAAGAAATCATGATTCACGACTCAAAGAGGTCCAAGATCGTGTAAAAAAAGATCAGGAAGAGTTGCGAAGATTGCAACACGGATATTAGATCTAATACAAATAAGAAATTCTTTGATTGATGAGCAATTCATCTTTATCACGCAAAATCGTTCATAAAAGACAAGCACGACTCGCTTTAAAGATTATTCCTCAACTCCGTCAATAACTCCTTTTTCGCTGATATAAAAAACACATTCATTGTCAGGAAGGTTTGGAGAATCAATTAACTTTGCAACACGCGAACTTTTTTTTCCGCGGCGAACATACACTCGATACGTTGACGCATGTCCTACAATATTTCCCCCGATAGCAGTGGTGGGATCACCGAACATCATAGCAGGATTTGCCATGACCTGATTGGTAACGTAAATACCTAAATTAAATTGCTCTGCCATTCTCATCAGGTTATGCAGATATTTATTAAGTTTCTGTTGTCGATCTGCAAGCTGCCCCCGTCCCGAAAATTCTGCGCGAAAATGCGCGGTTAAAGAATCAATAACGACAAGTCTGACTGGCTCGCCATTTTTTATTAACTCTCCAATTTTGTCAATTAATAAAATCTGATGATCTGAATTAAACGCGCGCGCAACTAAAATATTTTTGAGAACACTTTCTGCATTTAATCCGCGTGATTCAGCTATCTGCTTGATTCGTTCAGGCCGAAACGTCCCCTCAGTATCGATAAACACTGCCTTTCCTTCTGCTCCTCCTTGATCAAGAGGAGTTTGTACATTCACTGCAAGGCTCAATCCAATTTGAGTTTTCCCGCTGCCATACGCACCAAAAACTTCAGTAATTGATTTTGTTTCCAGACCTTTCCCCCCAAGCAACTTATTGAGCTCGTTGCTTCCCGTCGTTATATAGAAAACCTCTTTCCGTTTTTCAGCAAACTCAAGGCCGTCTTGAAATCCAAGATCCATCATCTTGCGCGCTGCCTGTATTACTTTTCGTGCAACTGCCTCTCCTAATCCTGCAATTTCACTTAATTCTTTGGGACCCAGAACGGCAATTCCCATTAAATCAAATATGCCAGCAGCTTCTAATTTTTCAACTGCCGCAGGTCCAATACCCGGAAGATCACTCAATTTAGTTGCTACCTGCTCCGCCTCTGCTTTCCCTTTTTTCTTTTTTTCCTCAGTCATCATTCACCTTGTTCAATAAACTAAATATACCTTATAAGCCTTATCTCAATTAATCATATATGATAAGGTGCTATTTCGACGCATTATTTTTTCAGTCGCGATTTCCCTTTCTCGTAAGAGCTCTTACTGATATATCCTTCTTTGAAAGCAGTTTCAAGTGCATGCATCCTGCCAAACACATCTTTCTTAATTTTTTGTGGAGTAGCTTTCAGTTTTATTTTTGCACCCCTATAATGAATAACACGACTGCTACCTGAAAATCTTCGCGTAATAAAATAGATAACCGCAAGTCCGATGAGTACTAAAACAAAGCCCCACAATGAAGAAGCATAAGGAGTTTCTCTTTCAACAACATGGAAAAGAGCATTGGAATTGCCGACTGAGGCCTCATATCTGGCCTGCACAATCGCAACATAATCTCCGATTGAAATAGATGATGGAAGTGACAATTTCTTGTCATACGACACCTGTGTTTCAACACTGACTACATCACTTTCACTATAAATAAGATTGCCTTCAAAATCTTTGACAAGATAGTCCATAGAAACGTTCGTCTTGCCAAAACCAGCTAAATTAAATAATGTCACATGTAACAATAAATCTTCGCCCGCTACAATCTCACGGGATTCTGCAGGAATGTCCAAACTGACATCAAACAAAACGTCCTTGCTCTTAATGCTCACAACAACAGGAATTTCCTTGGTTTGAGCGTTGCCTTTTACCCGTATATTTCCAGTATAGACTCCCTTTATAGAACGTTCAGCATCAAAAATAACATCCACTGATTTCGATTCTGAGAAAGGCAACGCAAAAAATGATTCACTGATGCTCACTATGTTCGTCAAGCTATTACTAATAGTAAAGCTAAATCCTTGAATGCTTGATTTCAGGTTGCGTATAGTAAGCGGTAATTGGAAGCTTTCATTTTCTTTGAGTAATACTTTGATAAGGTCAGGCTCAACCGTAAAATCAGGTTTTGGAAGTGCTCCGCTGCCTCCACCACTTCCTTTACCGCTTCCGCCACCCCCTCCGCCGCCAGAACCTCCGCCGCCTCCAGAACCTGAACCACCGTTGCTGCTTGAGGGAACGCTCACAAAAAAAGTAACACTATCATTCAGCGTGTAATTCCCAGTACGATTAGCAAAGACAATTAATTGATTAGAACCACTGCCAGGATAGATAGTGATATTCGGTGTAAAAATTTCGCTATTGTTCAGAATGATATTTGAGTCAAGATCAATAAGAGTGAACATCCACGCATGAATTTCGCTGCCAAAATTAGAGCTGACGTTTAGCTGCAAGGGATATTTTCCCGACGAATTAGAAAAAGTGTAAGTGATATTAAAAGGATGATCAATCACAACAGATCGCCATTCTTCTATCGACAATTCGAGGCTGCCGCTTGAGCTTCCCCGCCCGGTAATGTCAATTGGCAGATAATAGATCATAAAAAACACGTTAGAAATAGTTAAAAATATAAGAACAAAAAAAAGAGAATATAAAATAGTCAGTTTTATATTGCGATGCTTAATTTCATTTCTTTCAACAATCCTCTTTTGAAACATACTCTCAAAAATAATCATATGTATAAAAAACTTCTCTCTGAAGAGTTTACCACAGATTAACGGCGATAAAAATTAATGTGCACACTTCCGGAATAATTTCCAAGCTGCATGTCATAAGGTACTCTAAGAACAAGAGGTATTTTTTTTGTTTGATGCGCTTCAAGCATCACCTCTTCACTGAACAGGTAAGGCTGTAAGTTATTGTTCGTCGACACTTCTGCAACAATGGGAAAATCATACGAGTTGCTGATGATGAGGTTCCTCACAGCACTTCCTCCAGGCATCACGATACCAAAATTGATTTCACTGCTATTGAGATCAACACCAATTTTATCTGCAACTATAAATTTGACTGGATACACTTCAGTCTTAAGAGGAATGCTAAAAAAAATAGAAAGTGTATAGATGAGTAAAAATGCGATAATACTAATTAAAAATAGTTTGAAATAAAGCGAATGAAACAAAGATGATCTCATAACAGTATAGACGGGCAACAGAGGCTATTTTTTTATTTTTTTACGGGAAGAGTAATAAGAAGTCCGCAATTTGCGTGCAAGAATAAATATGATTATAATCAGAAGTATAACAAGAAAAATAACTCCCAATATGATAAGAGTCGTATAATTAATTTCAGGTTTGAAATGTAAATCAGCAATAGCATTAGTTTTCTCATCATAATAAAATAAGGTTATATTTCCTCTAAACATATCTTCCTTAATAGAGGAAGTATCAAAAAAACCATTCAAACTTGTCCGTTCCCAAGGGCGGAGATTGACCGACGGAGTAATAAACGTGATATTAGACTGAGGTATACTAATCTCAGCATACAAATTCGAAACAGGGTCATTCCAAAAACTTTCAACTTCAACATCAAACCGGTTGATTTTATCTCTGGTAAATTCCCTAGTATAATTAACAATTCCTACATACAATGTTCCTAATCGGAATATTTTTTCCTTCTGAATCACACCTCCTCCATACTCAACAATAAGTGATGCCCGATAATCTCCCGCAGAATATTCTGAAGTAGTATGAGAAACATGATAAATATAATAATCATTGGAAGCAATTTCTCGTGCATCAAGCATGACATCTTCGACACTGTTGTTTGAAAAATCAGAAATTTTTATGAGGGGTTTTGCGACAATAGAATCACTTCCTAAATTCTCGACGCGCACGGTAAAATTAACCTCACCCCCTGCATTGGCATTGGTGGCATCAAAAAAAACTTCGGCATATTTTCCCGGGTAGGGAACTTTGATCTCGATGCGCGCAATGACATTCCCCGCTATAGAAAATCCGCCAGATGTTGAAACCTGTCGCGCTCCGATTAATAAATTATTAATGCCTGCTTTGGTGGCTTTTTCAGGAAGTGTAACATGAACAACCACAGGCCCTCCGCCAACCAGTTTAGAAGTGCTTAGGGTGGCATATTCCTTGAAATCACCGTCAATATAAACTTCTGACTCAACATCTGTATCAAAAATAAAATTAAAGGTGAAGTCTCCCTCATACCCTGGAGAAAAGTCAATTTCATATTTGCCGGGGCTGACGCCAACTGACGCACTCGCCCACTGAACAAGTATCACACTACAAAAAACAACACACAAAATGATCACACTCTTTTTCATAACTAGTAATGAGTAAAATAGTTTTTATAGTTTTCTTGATCGCAATAAACTAACTAAGACGCCTGTGAAAACGTTGCAGTGATAGTATCATTTAATGAACCGGTTTTTGAATCATAAGGAATAACAAGGGCAAGGTCTATGCGCAAAAGATCACTTTGATCGTAATAGACAAAGCGCGGACAAAAACTAGTTCCAGTCGTATTTGCGACAAGCCAGGCACTTAAATTTAAGAAGCCTGTCTCAACACTTCCATTTGCCGCAGTACAACTTCCCGTCTCATTATTGGTTACATTAATAAGATACGAACGATTTGCGTTTCCTCCTAATAATCCTGCAGCATCCGTACCAAAAGATAATGAAAAAGTAACATTATTGTTACCAATATTTTCAACGACGAGTCCTTTATCATTACCGGTCCAATTACCGCTAGTCACATTTCCAGCACCATGCACCGATGTATTAAGTGTAGCAAATCCTGAACCGACAGCAACTCTTCCCTTGCTCCAATTAACATTGCCGGTGGTAAAATTAATTTCGATAACCGAATCAACGGAAAGATTAATCGTTCCCGTCGTAGTTGCAAGACCAGTTATTTTATTCTTGAATAAACTCAAATAATTATACGTTAAGCCTGCGCTGAGTATTGCAACAAATACTGAAACAATCGCTAAGAGTAATAACAAATTTTCAGTTTTCATGAGCAGGTTCACCAGTGTTTACTGAAGCGGAATTTTGCTGATCACTCTCTATAAAAAGATTAATGCTTCCCGATGGATCTTCACTACCTTGCTCAAAAGATGAGCTGACTGGCGAAAGATTCATATGTAAGATATAGAAGTTCATGAGAGTAGAACCTATGGAGAAAAAAATAACAAGCAGTAAGAAAGCAATAATCACGGTATCAGAGCGCACAGTTCACCTTTTTTATTATCACTCATAGTTTCTTTATAAAGATTTCTTTGATTTCTCACTAATTACCGTCGTATCTGCAACCAGTAATAAACTCAACTAATAGTAAAAAACAACATTCAATTCACGATCGCGTACGCGCTCTATAGTTGAAACCAAATCTTCTGCCTTATAGATCTCCACTGCATTCTCAGCAATTTTTTTTGAAGTTATGTCAGCCTTTAACTCACATACTTGCTGCTCAATCTTGTCAACAAAACAAGTATGCGTACAGAGTCTCTCCTGAACACCCGGTAAAATAATATTCCCGCTTACAAGACCGGCAGTACTATAGTCTGCTTTGCATGCGCTCCATTCTCCACAGGAAAAATCATTCCTACAATTGCCCAGCGGTCCAAATAAAGTATGTAATCCAGTTTTACCAACGTCGCGTGATCGTTGAATATTCCATTCAGAGGATCCAGCTAGATCTGACTGCTCTTCTTCCTCAGATCTTTCATTTTCATTTTTTTCACCTGAAGAAGATCGTGAAGGTCCTCCTGATTCGCTTGATGAACCGCCACTAGACGCTGGTGCAATAACAGTAAATATTCGCGAAGCAGACCCAAACCGATTCGTAGAATAATCCGTGCAGTTAACACTCCAATTATAAGTTCCAACAGAGAACGTCTGTGTGAGGTTATTCAGAATACTTTTATTGATAGTACTATTGGTCAGATTGACAACCGAATTAATAATCAAACTGCAATTGGCAATATATTGGTTATCAGTAACATTAAATTGAAAACCAATTTCCTGAGAGCTTGTAGTATAGCTCGTTTGATTTTCAGGGAGAATAAGCGTGACATTAGGATTGGTAATATCTACGGTAAAGACTATTGATTTTTGTGCAAGATTGCTGTTAGTATCATTGGAATAAACCGTGACATTATGCTTTGCCTCGCTCCAGGTTACATTAGTAATATTTTGCCCACAGGCAAACGTGATGTTCACCGTATAACTATCGTTACTATACCAACAGCTGCTTAATCCGTTCGTATCACTAATAGTAAAATTGACGTCTAAGTTTATATCAGTCGTATTAGTATTATTAGCAGGAGTCACAAAAGTGATGGTAGGAACAGTATTGACATTAATAGTCCGAACATCAGTCATATTTTCCCATCCGGTCGTATTCTTCGCAGATGCCAGATAGGTATAATTCCCATGATCCAAACCATCGCTAGTATTTTTACTCTGATTAACAAAAAGGTACCACATACTTTGATTAAACTTATACAAATTCGACGCATACAATTGGTAGACTTCAGCATCGGTGAA
>JBDKJQ010000033.1:0-9677 GCA_039796495.1 archaeon
TTTAGTACGAGCCCTTGAAAAGAAACCCTACGGGGTTTCAACCCCGAGATTGAATTTCATTGTGTAAGGGCGAGTCCGTAATATTTTATTTCTAAAGAAATATAATACAGTGAGCTTGGCATAGCTCACTGCATAAGATTCAGTTAGCTGTAGCTGGGCTTCTAATTAAATGTTTCGGGAGGTAAAAATGGGAATGGAATTAGTTGCCAGTTCAAATGCCGTCGGAGAAAGTAATTTTCACATACAACTGACACCTGCGTACCGGCAAGATATATTTTGGAATGATCAGATTACAGAACTAACGCTTGCATATATCTTGGAAAAATTGCAGCAACTGAAAGTGAAAATACTCGGATATGGTTTTGGTCCAGATCATTTGCATTTGTTTCTTGCAAATGTCAGATTTGTCAGCGAGATAGAATTGGTACGACAAATTAAGGGATACAGTTCTTACATGATGCGAAAGCATTTTCGGGAACTGTTCAAGACAAAACTTTATGGAAAAAAGTTTTGGAGTGAAGGACATTTTTACAGAAGTGTTGGTGCCGTGAATAAAGAAACGATGCAGCATTATGTAGAAGATTGTCAGAACAAACACTGGACGAAAAAATCAGTTGAGCCAAAAGAAGTTGTTGTTTTACAGAAAAGGATTAGCGAATTCTAGTTGCATACGCTCGGGGCTTTAGCCCCGAGTAGTTAACGAATTGCCAGATCAATTACTTTCCAATCGACGGTTCTCTGGATATGTCGCTGCAGCCATTGATTCACTTCTTCACGAAATCTCGTTTTTGCAAGGTAATTATTCATGATTCTGCACATGAGATCTAATTCTCGTGAATAGGGTTTTGCACCACTAAGCCATTGCTGTACGCGTAATTCTCCTATTTGCTCATATACTTCTGGAGAAACGCTTGGGATTTTATCTTTAAGGATGAGATAATAAAACGCAGACCTAAAGGAAGTACAGGTAGAAAGTTCTGGTTTATGATACATAGGATTAAGATCATGAATAACCTGAGGGTAATTATTATTCCAGGAATCTTGTTTAATATCCTCAAGTATCTGATGAACAATTTCAGGATGTGCCTTTTCTGACGCCATTCTTTCTAATTTTTTATATGCCTGGCGATGCACTAATCCATCACGTACTTCCCAGCCTTTTCTTTTATATCCTCGTCGAATTTCGTATGCTGCTTGCGCGATGCTATGAACTGCACGTTGTATATGCTCGACAGAGTAGGGATGATTATCATGCGTACGAAACCACTCGGTAATCCTAAAAGGAGGCGGCGGATTTATAAGCGGAATATATCCTTCTCCTGATTCATCTTTTTGTAACGCAACCATTGAAACAACGGTTTCAAGATCGGAGAGAGTAATAGCAATCTTTTCTCTATTTCTTGTTCGTTTTTCGTCGGCAATTCTTTTGATCTCTGGTGAAATTTCTTTATTTTCAGAAATACGATAGGTTTTGCTGCCGATCATGCGATGTAACTTTTGCTGGTCTTCAGAGGAGTCTTCAAAAAGTTTTTTTAATTGTGGAGGGATTTGTTTGCTCTCAATCCATTGATTCATCACGTTGGTTAACAAAGGGTCGTATTCCCGGTCAGTAAATTCGCTACGAAAGTATGGTTTCCCTCTCTGCACTGTTAACTTTTCAAACGGATGTAAATACACAGGATTAACAATAGGAACACGCACTGGAAACATAAATCCTTTTGCATGAGAAAAGCTGATAAATGGCCAGGGACGTTCAGAATATGGCACGAGTGCTGTAAGTTGTGATTTTTCTTCAAGGCTTATCGGATGATCGTTAATCCAGATATAAGAATATCTTTCGCCTCCTATGTACCACAGCCCTTTTCGTATGAGGCGTTCATCACCTTCGCCATTATCAAAATCAATTGCATATCCATACTCGCCACTATTTTGTTGTCCGAATAATAACTGTTTTTGTTTTCGCCGCCGATTTCTTTGAGATATTTGGGTTGGAACAATAATTGGACATGATCGAAAGAAAAATGCGAGGTCCTCTACGCTTCTATCCTGGATATCTTCCATAGGGAAAGATCATATATCTATTAAAAAGTATTTAGGAGTTATAGAATATTCTTTTTTCTGCCAGCTTTTTTACTCCTTTGCCACTTTCCATAAAATTTCAAAATAATTCTTATATCCTTCTGTTATCTCTTTGTTTTTGATGACAATCGCCAATGGTTCTGCTGCCCATAGTATGATTGCGGTCTTGTCGCCGTAGATATTAACGGCAACTGGGCTGACATATTTTTCGGGAAGATATTTTATCTGTGCCAGCGGGACTTTTCTTATTTTTTTATCTGAAGTTATTATCCGTGATCTTATTTTTTTCTGTTTTCTTTTTTTATCATACCAGATAAAATAAAACTGCAGGATCTCATACGCTTTTATTGATGCCCCTAAAATTAAGATTTCTTTATACTGCAATTGATCTTCAAACACAGTCTTTAGTCCTTCCTTACCTTTGTAAAAATTTGTTTCCTGTTTTTCTTTTGTTGCATTAAATTTTTCTGATAATTGATCAATAACTGGCTGCAATAAGCTTTCCTTCTCATGCATCATCTCAATGATCTTCCGTGGATCAGATGCCTCAAAATATCGCCAGTTGTTCTTCAAAATATAGCCCACTAATCCCTTTTTTATGAGCATTTCAGTAACATCGTAGACATTTCTTCGATGCAATCCTGCTCTTCGTGAAATAAATCCTGCCAGGCTTGGTCCGTGATCAATTAATGCCAGATATACTTTGCATTCATTTTCCGTCAATCCGAGTTCTTTGAGTTCTTCTTTCATACCGTATAAAAATCAAGTTTTTCCTCACAGGTCACCTTTCCTTTTCTGCGAGCAGTTTTCCTCCTATTGATAAAAGCAAACTGCCCTTAAAAATATTTCTAAAGAGGTGATAACTATCACCTCATAAATCTATTAGAGATTTTGCGTTAAAAAGATTATCAATTGTAAGGAGGAATAAAAAAATGACAAACGATCTTGAAAGACAGATACTGAATCTGGTTGCAACAGATCGATTATATATCCCGAGCTCAAGCTTCGACGGAAAACTTGAGAAAAGAAGAAAAAAATCGGCGCAGGCAATCGATCTCTCAGAAAATCCTTTTGATGGAGAGCGAGTGTATGCGCGCGTTGAAGAAGAAGATAAAGATAAAGCACGGGGTATGCGAGAAGGAATAGAAAAATTTGCGGAAGAATTTCCTAAATATGGAAAAATTCTCAATGGCATGATTGAAGAGCAGAGAACGGTACGAGAGAAACATTTGTATTTCGGTGTGCAGGAGGGAAAGAGGCTCACGAATGACGATTATATGGCAGTTCTCAAAGACATGGGTCTTGGCCCTGCAACTGCAGAACGCTATTGTGAAGTTGCACTTGACATCAGCCGCAATCTTACCAGAAAGAGAAACGATGAAGAACGAAGTGTTCTGATAGGCTAGTTATTTGATTTTTTATTTTATTTTTTTTTATTTTAAACAGGAGATAATCGTTTTAATGAAATGGCATACGTATCAAGTCTTGCCTGGTTTTCTATTCTGGATACTCCGTTAGGAACTCCTTGTTGAGTGACTTCAGTATAATAAAGGACATGTAATTTATTTTCACGTTGCTGTATCTTTGCTATCTCTCCATTATACGCTGGTCTTCCTCCTGAAAACATGAGAGGAATATTTTTTAAAAGCAGTTCTTCGTTTATGGAAGTTAGTTCTGCACTCAAGCATCTTCTGCTTTGGGAAATGTGCACGTGAGGTTCTTCCCCTTTTTCTTCATCAGTCTCTGCAGCGGGCAACCTTCTTACTATATCTCCGGAAGAAGTTATGACACAATAATCTTCGCAGCCTCCTTCACCACAGTGATTATTATAGCCCACGATTATATGGTTTTTTCCGGACAATAAAAATATAAGGGAAGTCATATCTTTATGAACGAGAAATCGCGTGTTCCTATTCGTAAATACGTCAGGATCATACACTGATGCAGTAAAGGGCAAGTCTTGTAAAGAATAAGAAACAATTTTTCCCGTTACACTGTTTACATTAGCTCTGCCATATATTTTATGATCTGGGGGCAAACCATCGAGGGTTTTTCCAAAAAAATCACACATGCCATCAGAAAATGTTTTTCCGTCGTCGGTTTTATTTTCAAAACGATCGAATGTTTTGGCAATTAATATGTCGCTGTCTCGTACTTCAAAATCTTTTTGTACATGTAAATAGATTCGAGATCCGTCAGTGGCTATTGCCCGTACCTCTTTTCGTTTATATGAAAAGCGGGCAGTTTCCTGTTGAGTTTTTATATTATACACCTGCAAAGGTCCGGTCTCGTCAACAACGTGAAGCAGATCATTGACAACGAGAAAATGATTTTCTGGACGAACTTGCGACGGCAAATGAAATGTATGTTCATGCTCCAGTCGCACAACAAGGTCTTCTAAATCACCTGCAGATTGTTCCATATCAATTGAATAAGTCAAAACTCTTTTTAAGAATTATTGTGTTTTTTGATTTAGTGAAAAATGTTCCGATAGGGAAGATCTGTTTCAATTCGGAAGAATTTATTTATCCATTTTTCAAATGGCAAGGGAGGGCTTGTCAGATTTGCAACTTCATAGATTATCTCGAGATTATAATTTTCTCGTTTCATTTCCTCAATTAATTCGCGTCTATGGAATTTTAATCGGTATTGTAATCCTTCATAGGCTATTATGTACCTTTGATGGAGGGCGTGTAGGATCTTTGCCATAATATCTGTATTTACTTAATATACCCTCCTTTCTGCAGATTCCACAATTTTTTATATTCCCCACTTTTTTTGATAAGTTCTTCATGAGTGCCTTCCTGCACGATCTTGCCGTCTTTCATGACGATAATGCGATCGGCGTTCATGATAGTTGACAATCTATGGGCGATGATGATGGAGGTTCTTCCTTTGAGCAATTCGTGCAAATCTTTCTGTATTTCATGTTCAGTTTCTGAGTCGAGTGAAGAGGTTGCTTCATCCAGCAGTAATATTTTTTTGTTTGCGAGAATGGCACGCGCGATTGATACTCTCTGTTTTTCTCCTCCTGACAGTCTGACTCCTCGCTCTCCGACGATCGTATTTTCTTGTAGAGGAAATTGTTTGATAATACGATCAAGTTGCGCGAACTTTATTGCTTTCAATACGTCTTTTCGTGATGCTGAAGGGTTGGCAAATAAAATGTTGTTATAAATGGTATCGTCAAAGAGCACGCATTCCTGCGGGACGATACTGACTTCTGCGCGCACTGACTCCTGAGTCACGTTTCGAATGTCGGTATTGTCGATGCTGATAGATCCACTGTCAATATCGTAAAATCGTTTCAATAACTTAATCAGCGTTGTTTTTCCTGATCCTGAATGTCCTACTAATGCCACTTTTTCATTTTCTTTGATTGAAAGATTAAAATTTTCGAAAATTGTCCGCTTTCCGTATTTGAAATATACTTTTTTGAATTGTATCGCTCCTCGCGTCACGTTCAACTGTGGTGCTCCTGGTTTGTCTTGTATCTGGTTTGATACTTTGTTATATTGAAATAAATCCTGGAAATCTGCCATTGTACGATATAATACACGAAGACCGTTCACAAAATCAAACATATATCCCATGAGTCCGATGTAGGAAGTGTAGATGAGTGTCAGTGTTCCGAGCGTTAAAGTTCCTTGTATGAATTTGGGAATTGTTGCCCATAATAGCATTACTGTTCCGCAGCTCAAAATAAACACCTGCCCGCTAATCATTATCCGATAGAAATCCCAATTCCGGATGAAATCTATTTTTGTTGTCTGCGAAAGTTCTGCATAGCGCTGATTAATAATTTTTTCCTTCCCATAATATTTTATCGCATCAACATTCGTAAAAAAATCAGCGATATTTCCTTTTTCAATATCCTCAGATTTGTTGGCAAGAATGCTTGATGACTCCTGTAATTTTTGAATATAAAAACTATAGACGACAAATAGGACAACAGTGGCACCAATGATAACGACTGAAAATATATCAAAATACACAATAACGCCGAGCGTGACAATAACTTGCAAAAATAAAGTCAGGAAATTAAATGTAATCGTATCTGTCAGCTGTTCAATGGCTCTTCCTCCACGTGTCAGTCGTGAGATCAGGCTTCCGGTTTTGTGAGTTGTATGAAAATTATGGTCGAGCTGGAGAATGTGTCTGAAGAATTTCAATTTCATGTCCTGGATCATATTTCCTTCAAGACGGTTAAGTAAGTGCACGCGCAACCAGATGATGCCGATGTTTACAATGCTCATGGCAACATATACTGACAGAAGAATTAATCCAATTCGGACAAAAAATTCCTGCGAAATAATGTTCGCGTGCAAATCAACGCCATTATCCACAATAATCTTGAAAAAATATTTTTCTGCTATGATGCGCAATTCCTGCAAAAAAACAAGAACACTGATAAACGCAAAAACAAGCGTGTAAGGCCTGAGAAATTGCAGATATAATTTTGTGTTATATCTAAAATCTATTTCATGTGAAGAAAGTGTGCTTGCCATCCTAATGTGCACGGACAAGATTTCTTATAAGAAGAAAATCTTGAGACCATCGTAAAATGTTCATAGGAAGAAAAGAATAGTAAGGCGAATCCGCGACTATCTGAATATATTCTTCATCATAACCTTCTTCTCGTAATTCCTTAAGAAGTGCAGATCGGTCATGCAGACGTCGATCCTCAAATAGATGATGATCACGAACATAATGCGAGTAAAGTCGTTCAAGAGGTTTTTCAGATAATTTCTCCAAATCCAATTAACCTCCAATGTCCGTTAATGTTTCTCGCGACACCTACACTGTCTCCTTTGAGCGGCACTATTGGGATGCGCAATGAGACATCTGCCTCATTATTTTTTATCTTCTCGATTTTTCCGACAGTGATTGTCGTATTGACAGAGAGCATGATGAGTTCGCTTATTTTCAATCCTTCTGTTTTTATCTCCTTTTCCTCTCCCAATACTTCTGAGAACAAAGAAAATTTTATTTTTATTTTATCTGTGATGTCAGGAAGATTATTGTGAGAAGAGGCGATTGAGCCTGCAATAGCATCTGATTTTGTTAGTGTAGGGTCAAGTTCAGTTTCAAATGCCAGGCTTCCTCCGGGGGTTGCCTGCTGGATTTGGTGAGTGCCCCGATAAATAGAAACTATTTTTGTTTTAATCGTTTTATATCTTTTTTGATGCGCCTGCTCTTCCAATAATCCCGGCTTGATTTCAATAGTATCTCCTGTTTTTATTATTCCTTTTTTTAACACGCCGGCGATGACTCCTCCATGCAGTTTGCTTACTTCTGTTCCAGGCCGGTTGATATCAAAGCTTCGCGCGATTAAAAATTCAGGCTTGCTTATTGTATCTCGTGGCGGAATCTGAATATCACACAGCAATTCTTTGAGCACGTCAATATTAATCTCCTGTTGTGCAGACACCGGAATAATAGGCGCATGTTCGGCAATTGTTCCCTTCACTAATTTTTTTATTGCTTCATAATTCTTGGTTGCCTCTTCTTTGGTGACTAGGTCAATCTTATTTTGTATGATGATAATGTTTGCTATTTTTTTTGCCTGCAGCGCAACTAAATGTTCTTTTGTCTGTGGCTTAATCCCCTCGTGCGCTGATACCACCAGTATTGCTGCATCAATGAGCGCTGCGCCTGAGAGCATTGTTGCCATGAGCATCTCGTGCCCTGGACAGTCGACAAAACTGATATATCTTTTTTTATTGTTTTTTTCAAGAATGATATCCGCATATCCTAATTTTATTGTTATACCGCGCTTTAATTCCTCTGAATGCGTATCGGTAAATTTTCCTGTCAGTTTACTTAATAATGTTGTTTTTCCGTGATCAATATGACCTACCATCCCCACATTGAGCATTTCGAGTTCGTTGATGTTTGATTCTTGTTTTTTTTCCTGCATAGCTATTTGTTTTGCCATCGAAATAAGAATAGAGAGGGGTTTTTAAGGGTGGTGGTTGAAAAATTTTGAGATGAAAGTTACTCTCTAAAAAGAATGTGCATCGCTTCTTCGTATACTTTATATATTTCAGGGAAAAGTCTGATATAGGGCGCTTTCATTTCATGAGTAATCTGTTCGGTTCCCCCCATTGAAATGCAATATGCCCTTCGATCAATGGTCTGTATGACGGGTTCTAATTTATCAATCGCCTTGCAAAATTTTGCTTCAAGTGTTTCCTGCCTAACATATTCTTGGTATGCTGAAGAAAAAGAATGAGTTAAAGAAGAAGGTATATTTCTTGTAACATCGACAACAGCTTCCAATTCTCTATTATTATCTTCGTTTGTTTTTTGATAGCAACTAATGTCTCCGGTCTCAATTTCGGGCATGTCATGAAATAAAAGAAGTTCGAATACTTTTCTCTTATCTATATTTTGGAAATTTTCTTGCGCAAGAAAATATGCTGCCAAAATAAAACAACCATAAATATGCTCAGCAACACTCTCATGTCGTGTATGTTCAGGTCCACTTGATACTAAGCAAATTCTTTCAGTTTCTTTTAATCTTAAGAGATATTGCAACTTTCTAACATCAGACATAGGAATCGTACAAAATAATAGTATAAATAATTAATTGCATTGTTTGCTATAACAAAAACTATATTCGTAAATCTATCACATAAATTCTTTTAAAGAGAAAACTATTTTTTCTTGCATGGATATATTGGACCAGTTAGATAGTATTGCGAGGCATGAAGGAGAGAATCAATATAAGAATCGAGCATTTGTCGCGTTTGCGTATAAACAATTAAGGAAAAGAGAGCTGCCAATTTCTTCTTTGGAATTAGATGCGTTCTCCCTGACTTGCTGTGAAACGCTTGAGGATATTCCGTTTTGGGTTGATCTGCATAATGAGATGAAACAGCTTAAGGAAACTCATCCAGATAAAGATTATAGATTTCAAATGTTTTTTCTTCATGAGAGGCCGCAACAAACTTTACCAACATCGAGAAAGTCGACGGAGGAAAGGGGAATATTGTATGTCTCGGGAGGAGTTTCTTCTGGTTATTGGGATAATGATATGCATTCGGTTGATGCTTTGGGAGAAGCTATGATTACTACATCTGCAAAACATACGGAGGTTCCTTTCTGGGCATTTGCAAATTATCCTTTTGAAGGAATGGACTTTAAAAAAGGAAGAATTCCGTTAGAGAAAATTCAGGGAAAAATAGAAGCATTGCTTTAATTATGCTTTATGAATACAGAAAATTTTATAAGTGTTACTTTATTTGTCATGTTATGGAAGAAAAAATTGTTATTTCAAAAGAAGAATTTGAGGAATATCAACGATTGAAGCATATGCAGGGAGTTGATCAGGAACTTCTTGCGGACATAGCTGCGGGCATAAAAGATATATTGAATGGAAACATTGAAGAGGTTTAGCTATCATTAATATCTCTTATCTTAGTTTCTATCTCTTCTTTGTATATATCAAGATTTGCCTTAATCAAATTAATTTCTTGTTCTTGAATTTTTTTGTCAGTTAGGGTAATAAGAAAAATGGATCTGTATTGTTCATAGATGAGAAATACTAATCTCTTTCCGTTAAACTTCTTTTCTCTAAAAAATTTGTATCCTAA
>JBDKJQ010000034.1:0-2913 GCA_039796495.1 archaeon
CTTTTTCCCGCTCTTCACGTCGTTTATCTCTATACAGAATATATGCTTTTGCAATTTCATACAGTCCATTGAGAATAAGATGTTTTTCAACGATATCCTGAATATTTTCAACATTCGGATAAAAATCAACAAATCGGTTTTTGATCTCTTCAACGATGTTTATCACCACTTTGTTTAATACGTCTTCGGAGAGTTCACTCTTGGTCGCAATGACTGCTTTTCTGATTGCTGCCTTTATTCTTTCAGTATCAAATGCGACAATCTCCCCATTTCTCTTGATAATAGACATCGCGCCTTCTGTTACTTGCATCTTATACCCCTTTCATAACCTCTTTGAAATCTTTTATATCCTTAAAATTCATGTAAACTGATGCAAAACGGATGTATGCGATCTTGTCAAGTTTTTTCAGTTTATTCATCACCATCTTTCCTATCATTTCTGATTGTACCTCTTTTCCTTTTTTTAATAATGTGTCTTCCAGATCATTGAGGATCTCATCAATTTCCTTTACAGGAATAGGCCGCTTCTCACAGGCCTTCATGATCCCCCCTTTTAGTTTCTCTTTGGAAAAACTTTCGCGTCGTCCGTCTTTTTTTACGACAATGATCTCTTTTTTTTCCGCTCGCTCATAGGTAGTAAACCTTTTTTTGCATCGTAAGCATTCGCGCCTGCGCCGTATGCCGTCAGGAGATTCACGCCTGTCCGTAACCCGTGTATCGCTCTTACAATAGATGCATTTCATGGTAAGGAGAAGACACTCCCCTCTTTTTACTATTTTAGTGTAAATACAATATATTGTATATGTATCGCCGTTAAACCCTATGTATTGTATTTCAAAGGTACTTAATTGAATCAATTATATAAACATTTCCATACAAGATACAGTGAGAGCATGCATGCAAGCGGGAAAAATAATTTTCGCCATACAATCGGTTGATTGTGAAATAAATGTGTAGCTCTCTTCTGGGAGAGTAACTGCATTTTTATTATATCACCTTAATAAGCTTAAATAGCATAAAAAAATTTTTGATATCCCATTTTGTATTAGTAATCTCAAAAGAAACTCGTATATTATCCGTTTCAGAAATATATGAGCAAAACATTCCCGCCTTCTGTAAACAGCTTACAAGTTCTCTATTATCTTTTCCAGGGAATCTAAACGAAAGAATTGCAGGAGAATATTGTTCTCCTTCACTGAATATTTCGCCGTTACATTCTCTTAAATTGCTAATAAAAGCATCTTTAAGATTGTTTATTCTTTTTGTTTTTCTAGAAAAATTATTTCCTTTAACATAACCTCTGTTTATGAGGGTATCAAGAGAGGTTACTAAGCTAAGATATCGAAGAGGATGTAATTCACTATCCACATTTGATGAAATAGTATATTTTTCAGGAATCATTCCATCCATAATAATTTGTTGAGAAGATGCAAGTCCCTCTAATGTTTTTATATTATTTTTAGCTCTATCTGAAATATATAAAATTCCAAGGGGATAACTTCCCAAAGATTTATGAGGAGTAGCTGAATAGAAGTCAATTCCAGAATTTTCCAGTCTATTAAAGTCCACGCACGGTAAATTGCCAACAGCCTGCGCACCATCAATTGCAATATACGTTTCAGGATTCTTGTCTTTTACTTTTTTAGCAAGAGTTTCAATATCAATTATCCTTCCGTCATTTCGTATCACATGACTGACAACCACGAGATGGGTATTTTCATCAACTTCGTCGACTAAGCACTCTAATCTATAGTCTCCTAAAAAGTTTGCAGTTTTTATTGGAACGCCCGTAGCAAATCTATACTTACTACCTCTGTATCTTTCTTGAACAATCTCATCAGGAAATGTTGACCACCCATCTTTTCGATTTGTATTTCCATGATCTCTATGTTCACTATATATTCTTGCAATAGATTCATTTTCAGCATCGCTGACAACAACATTTCCTCCTTCTACGTGAGCAAGCCAGTAAGTGAAGCTGAATGCTTCCGTGGTATTTCTTCCAAAGATTACTTTGGTCGGATCATTGATGCCCACAAGAGATCCTGCATACAGCCGTGCTTGCAATGGAGTAGCTTTTTGCAATAATTCAAACACTTCTGGATAGGGCCTTGTTAAAGATGCATGATTAAAATCAACAACGTCTCCTCTTTCTGTTTCAAAAGACCTATATCTATCAAATAACTCTCCGTTCTGTACATAACAATCTGCTTCAAATTTTCTTACATCCATAATTTTTCTCCTGGAATTTTTTCACGAGCATAATCCAGAATATGTCGTGCTAACTCGTCGGTCATTCCTTGAGGATGAGGGCCCATTCCTTCTTCAAAACGAGTAAAAGGTTCCCTTTTGTTAGGATGAGAAGTGTATGCAATTGCTCCAACTTTTTCTTCATATCGCTCACTATTGGGGGTTCCAGGATGATAAGTAATAAGATTGAGAGAAATTCCTGCAACATTGGGAAATTTTCCGATTAATTCCGCAGTTCTATCAATAGAATAAGAGGTAGTGACTCGTGATTCTTTTGTTTCTTCAAAAGGAGAAGCAGGATCAGGGTGTCCAAACGTTAAGGAAAGCCCAATTTTAATCTCATTATCTTGCAAAATTTTTAAGGTGTCTTCAATTGAGTGTTTATTAAATTTATCTCCCCCGCCGATATTTTTTCCAAATGAATCCCTCATGTGCCCATCATAATGTTCGATCCCCATGTAAACATAACTCAACCCAGAATTTTTCATTTCAGGAAGTAAGTCCGCCATCATATGGACGGAGTTTTGCGTTGTCTGACACCCCCATTCAAAATTATATTCTTTAAGGAGCCCAACTAAACCAGTCATATAATCTCTTGATTTTGCAAAAAAAGTGCTGTCATCAAAAAAGATTGATTGATATCCATTTACGCTTAGCTCATCA
>JBDKJQ010000035.1:0-23547 GCA_039796495.1 archaeon
TTTTACTTTTAACGAAACTTTTCTTGTTAGTTCGCCATCTCCCAAAATTTTATGCGTGCTCAAATCCAGAACATTATTCTTTCCATATTTTTTCAGCAAATGATCGTAATTCTGTTCAATCTCTCGTACATTCATCTTCCGTTCTTTTTTTCGCGCAGTGCCTTTGCTGGTTATACCTTGTTTTCCGAAATAGTTTCCGCCATATAATTTCTGCACGAGCGTTTTTTTCTGATCTCCTCGCTTTCCGCTTCCAGCCATGCCTTTTCCGCCTTTATGTCCGCTTCCTTTCCATTTTTTTCGTGCGCCATGGCCATACGTCGTCTGCCCTCGTTCTCGTTTCGACTTGCGCTTTTTTTTAACTTTGAATCCCATCTTAGTTGTTCCCTCCGGACAATACCTCTCTATTTTTTAATTCTGATTTATAAAAATAATAATTATGATCAGGAGGAGTTACTCTATGTGATTCAACTTTATGCAGTTCAACATTTTCTCTTCCGAGATCAAAACTATACGTATGACATTCAACACTTTCTGTTCCAGATTCTTCAACAGCGGCTATAAATCCAGTCCTACGGGTAACAATTAATTTTCCATCAACACTATTTCCTTCTCTCAAATCTGTAACACGTGCAGTCAATCCCTCAGTCATTGTTTCTTTTCTCCTAATTTACTCTTTAATCCAAATTCCAAAATATTCGACGACAAAATCTCTGGCGCAATAGTTAATTTGTCTTGCATGATCTCTATGTTGTTCTGGTTTTTTATTTCCATAACTCGTCGTGATAAAATATCATCAAGTTTCAAGCTTTCACGTAATGCTAAAGATTTTTTTTGTATCATATTCCCGCCCCTAATTGTCTGTATGCTTCAATTTTATTTTTCAATACTTTGTACGTATCTTCTTCAGAAAAAGTAAGTCCTGATCTCGGGCAATCTGCCTTTAATTCCCCATGAGAATTATATAAAAAATAATATCTGCTTTTAATAACCCAATCTGAATGAGGTGACAAAGTGGTGAATCCACTATCAGTAATGCGGACAATCCATTCAACTCTAGTATCATTTACAATATAATTTCCAACACTTATATTTTCATTTTGTACGGTTACCGGTTCTTCTGGACCAGCAAAAATATTTTTCTCTCTAATGTTTGTTTCAATAGTTCCTGTCATCTTACATCATCCTCTCAAGCAATTTATTTATATGTTTTTTATGATTTCCTAACGCGCCTTTTGGATATTGTAATTTAGAATTAATTCCCTTACGAGGCGGGTGCAATCTGAAAAACGGTTTTAATCCGAATTCAGTTAGTTTTTTCCCCTGCATCAGTCCTTCAGCAACTTCCTCAGCTTTGACAGTTACTTTTTTCGCATTCCCTTCCAGAGATTTTCCGCGTGCTTTGATTAATTGTGTCAATATATCCTTGTCAACATCACCATACGCAACAAAAAATCTGACTTTCTTCAGCATGCCCATCATCGTTTTATCATCGCTGTTGACAAAAACACAGGCATATTTTCTTCGCAATCGTAATCGGTTAAGTGCTTCATCAACATCATATTTCACCTGTACCATGCCATGGATGCGTACGACTGCAAGTAACTTTCCAGATTCAGATTTTTTCTCTGCTATCTTTTCTTTCTTTGGTGCTATTTTTGTTTCCATGTTCTTTCAGTTATTTTTTTCACCTCTGATTTTTATGCGATGTCGATCAGATCTGCGGAAAATCCAAGTTTTACCAATGCTTGTCGGGCAGTTCTGGTATGGTCTCCCTGCAGTTCAATTTCCTTGTCTCGTATTGTTCCACCGCACGCAAGTTCATGTTTTAAACCTTTTGCAATAGATTTCAAGTCCACGCCTTGAAATCCTGAAATCACCGTCACAAGTTTACCGAATTTTTTCTTTTCGGTCCGTACATGTATACGCTGTTCTGTTTTGGTGATCTCTTCGCAAACACACGCCTGCAAAGGCAATCCGCATTTTGGACATATACTCATTATTTATTTCCAACAGGTTTGTTTAGTCTGTTGAGTGTGTTAAATGTGAGCAGGCGCGCAATAGTCTTTTTTATCTCGCGGATTTTATTTTTCCCGCCTTTTCCCAGCGCAACTTTTTCCTTAATTAATTCCATCTGTAGTTCAGTAATTTTTTCATTTCGCTCTTTCTCGCTCATGTTCTTGATGTCTTGTTTTTTTATGATTGCCATTATGCTGCCCCCCCATTTTCATTTTTAGATTTTTTCTTCCCATTTGCTTTTTTCACAGATTTTTCTTCAGTATTCATTGTACCTTCTTTTTTCATTTTCTTTTCTTCCATTTTCTTTCGTGCAGCGGCCAATTCATCATCGATATCTTTTTGCGGAACTCCCTCAGCAATTTCTTCTTCAATTTTCATTGCCTCGCCAATAGCAGGTTTTACATGAGTGATAGCAGCTTCAACAAGTGTTTCATCCGACGTCTCTTCGGTTTTTTTCTTTTTTGCAGATTTTTTTTCTGGTGCAATCACGGGCTTCTCAAAAGATTTAATCTGCTGTTTTATTCTATCGTCAATATCAATCCTATCATAGATCCGTGCAGTCGGCGGCATGATTGCAACTTTAATGCCACTAATTCCTAATTTAGTAAGAGCCGTTGCCTGTGCACGGTTGACTTCTCTGCTGGAATCTCCCGCTTTTTTCAGATATCCCTCGGCGAATCGCCATGATTTTGCCCGATCACTCGGCAATTTTCCACTTAATCGCAACTCACATCCTAATGCCCCTGCTTTCATAATCTCCTGCAATTTTTTATACGCGATAACTTTGAACTTGAGATTTCCCATCCGTTCAAGTGCAAGCGCAATATCATCCGCAACATTTTGTGCATCAAAAAGCGGATGCTCAATTTCCCGTATCTCTACATGAGGATTTTCAAGTTTAAATCTTTTTTTCAACACCTGCGTTAACTCCTCAATTTTTTCTCCGCGTCTTCCGATAACAAGGCCTGGTTTTGTCGTATGCACGATAATTTTTTCTCCCACAGGTGTATATTCAATATCAAGTTTGCTAATTTTTCCTTTTCCCAAATCTCGCTTGATATATTCCTTAATACCATATTCTTCCTTTTTCAGTTTGATAAATTTTCGTTCTTCCATTTTAATAAAGTGCCTCCAACGTTAATTCAACTTCTCGTCGTAAAAATGAATACTCTTGTGTAAGCGGGTCGCTTGGTGATAAATTTCTCGCATATGAATCAGCAAAGTTCACCGCATCTTCAACAGCTTCCTCGCTTGGAATAGCTTCTTCAAGAGTAGTTTGATTACAATAATCTCGCATTGTTCCTAAACTTATTTTCATACCGGTAATTAAATCAAGTGCCATTCTACATCTCCATCGTTTTCTGCAACGCATCAATGCACGCCTTTGCTAAATTTATTGTTGTTCGCTTTTGTCCTTCAGTATAACTATAGACATCTTTAACGCCAGCCATCTTTAAAATTTTCTTGCATTCATCGCCGATAACAAGGCCAGTTCCTTGTGGTGCAGGAATTAATCTAACGCGCGAGCTGCCTGCTTTTCCCTCGACGACAAATGGAACCGTGTGTTCTTCACCACACATGCAGTCAAAACTTGCACACGCCCGTTTTATTTTGAAAATATTAAGTTTTGCATTTCTGATTGATTTTGCTCGTGCAGGCAGTGTTTCTTTTGCTCTGCCATAGCCGATGCCAACAAATCCATTGCCATTGCCAACAACTGCCATACAGGAGAATGTCGGAACATTTCCTTCTGCCGTTTTTCGCTGCGTCTGTCGCCAGGCTCGTCGTTTTCCACCACCAAATTTTCCTTTTGCCTGACCAATATTAAGAATTTCTGAACTGACACTCATAAGTGAATCAATGATCTCAGGTTCAAGAATTTTATATTGGATAGCGTCATCCATGCTAGTTATCTTTTTATCTTTTATCATTTTTCCTAATTTTGTTTTTGGAGTCCAATTCTCAAGCTCTCGTGCATGTTGTTCTTTAAATCGCTCCTCTCTCATCTTATCAGTTTCTTTTCGCCCACCAAATTTCCTACCTCCTTGTCTTCCTCTTTCAAATGGCCTTCCTCTACCTTCAAACCTTCCTTGTGGTTTTCCTCCTTGCTGTTCTGTTTTTTGCGGGGATTGTTCTGCCATATTATTTTATCTTCTCAATTTCTCCTTTCACTGTTTTAAAAAAATCATAAGCCTCAATCTTTTCTTTTGGTGGAACAACCTCTTCTGAAAAACTAATTTTCACACCAGCATCAGCAATTCCCTTGACAACCCCATACAGGCGTGAGCCTTTGGTATTTGGAATCAATCCTGAATCAAGAATAATAGTTCCTTTCATCTTTCCCGCAACTTTTTTCCCAAGCGCATAGCCTGCCAAATAGCCTGCTGAAATTGATTTTAAACTTCCTGATTTATTCTCAGGCCATTTGTAATCAAACAGTTCTTTCGTCGTAAAACTGGCAACAACTTTATCCTGTGCATGACTGCTTTCAACAATCTGCAAATACAAATACAAATTACTTTTTCTCACCACAAGGCGCGCCTTATTTCCTTTTAACAATAAGAGCCGCTTTCTATAGTCGGTCTTTCCTTCTTGCCGTCTTCGTTTGAATAATCGTTTCATTTTTTATTTTTTTGATTTTCCTCCCTTTCCTTTTTTTGCTGATTTTTTTACTTCTACCTGTGTCGCAATGCTTTTCAGATATTCTTTCAGATTTGCCAGGCTTTTAAAATAGCGGTTTTTTATTTTTTTTCTCACATCTTTGTAGATATCTTTCGAAACTTGATTATTGATTCGTGCATACTTAATGTAAACTCGTAATTTTCTAGTCAAGTGCATGTAATCTCGTTTTCTATGACCTACCTTTATCTTTATTTTTCCCGCTCCGCGTCGTCGCGTTCGTTTCACAATTGTTTTTCTTCCGCGAATAGGTTTGATTTTGATAGCCCCTTCTTCAAATAAGCCTTTGATGTCCTGCTTCGTGATTGCTTCTTTTATCTCATTCAATGCCTCGCTGTTAAATACAATCCTATTTTTTCCGACATTCAATGTTTTCGCAGCTAGTATTTTTTTCTTTTTCAGATTCATTTTCTTGCCTCCAGATGAGAAAATGAATTCTCAAAAATTTTTAATTTTTGTAGGTTCATTTTCTTGCCCTCCAGACTCGTTTTATTTGTGCTGTAACAACGTGTACTTTTTCAGATAAACTTTTTTTCTTTTCAGTATCGACTTCAAAATACCATCGATCAGATAATCGTTGAAGATTTCTATAAAGATAAAGCATTTCGCCTCTTTCATTACTATACTTGTTTCGTTCAACTCCCATATAATGTCGTTCAAGCGATGCTATCATTTTTTCTCTCCACTGGTTGATTCAGATTTCATTTTCTTCTCTTCAGCATTTTCTTTTTCAGCTTTTTTCTCTTCTTTTGTTTCAATTTTTTCCTCAAGCTTTTCCTTTGTAGGTTCTTCTTTCGCTTTCTCAGCCTCTTTCTTTTCCTCAGTATCTTTCTCTTTTGCTTTTTTCTCTTTTTCTTCTAACTTTTTCTCGCGCTCCTGCTTAGTCATCTTCTTCTCCTGTTTCATGTCTTCAATCTTTTTTATAAATTTTTCAGGATGCAGGTTCATGAGCTGAATCTTGTTGTCACGGGCATACTGTGCGATTTCAAATTTCTTCTTTCCACCAATTTTTGCAACAACGCCGACTTCATTCTTTTGTAGCTTTTTCACATCCTCAACATTCCATACAAGAACTGACGTGAGGTTTTTCAGACGCGGATGTCGTATCAGCCCTTTCATTGTTTTGTTTCTTCCATATCCTGGTTTAACTTTCACAAGCCTTCCTGCTCTGCCGAGCCGTACCTTATTGCCCTGCCCTTTCGCTTTTCTATAAATCAACTTCTTCTTTCTTCGTAGTCCTAATTTGGAATATCTCCAATATCCTGCGCGAATGAATTTTTTTCGTGGCATTTATAGATAAACCCTCCCCGGTTTTTCGATGATGAATATGCCGTCCTGATAAATTCGTCTGTCTTTATTTCGTACATGCGTTCCTTTCTCAATATTCGTCGCTGCCTGCCCTGCTTTTTCAATATCATGACTTTCTATTTCAACAATATCTTTATTAATTTTAACTGAAACATCTTTAACAAGCGGAATCCTTCGATCATTTTTCTCCCCTAAAAAATTCTTAACAACAAATTCATCTTTTGCCTTATCATGACTCACCGTCATTGGGAAATGTACATTCACTACTTGCAGTTTATACATAAACGGTTTTTCCAAACCATTGATCATATTGTTGATGTGGGCTTCGAGTGTTCCGAGTAATCGTTTTTCAGTTTTGCGATTTTTTCGCGCAGTTATGATAATCTTTCCGCCTTCATAATTCACGGTTAAAAACGGATGAATCATTCGTTCTATTTCTTTGTCGCCTTTTTTGATGTGAATGATCTGTTTTTCTATCCGTACATCGATTCCTGAAGGCACTGCTATCTCCGCGCGCAAAGCTTTTTTCTCTTTCACGATTTTTTGAGGAGCAGTCATTAGTACATATACGCCACAAGGCATCCTCCAATATTTTTTTCTTCAGCTTCATTATGTTTCATCAGACCCTGATTTGTTGAAACAATTAAAAATCCAAAATTTTTTGCAGGCAGGTATCTTCGGACATAGCCATTGATCTTTTCAACAGAAACAGTATAACGAGGGGTGATTGCCTTGATGGTATTAATTTTCTTCACCTGTATTTTCAATTGCTTTCCTTCAACAGTATAATCAAGATAGCCAGATGCCCGCGCAATATCGAGGATATGTAACAATAATTTTGAATATCGCTGCACAACTAATTCTGATTTTCCCGCTCGCTTCGCATTCATGATCTGATTCAACGCATCTGAAATTATATTTTCGCTCATGTTCTTATGAATATTTTTTAAATCCTAAATCCTCCGCAATTTCTCTAAAACAGTGTCGGCATAAATTTAATCCGTATTTGTTTATCATCGCTCCAAACCGGCCGCATTTTTCACATTTCTTTTTCGCAATGCCAGTCCCCCGTTCTTTCGGCTTGTTATGCTTGAGCCATTTCGCGCGGATTGCAGGTTTTTTATTGAACTGCTTCAGCATTTTTCTCCAGTCACTTGCAGTCATATTACAATTTCCTCCTTATTGTGTGGAAATTGAAATATTTGAAAATTTTAATTTTCATATTCATTTCCCCACCTCCACGTTAAAATGTTCAGTGAGATAATCAATGATTTCTTCAGGAGTCACGTGCTGTTTTTCAGGGAATTTTCCCGCCCTATGTTTTCTCATCTTGACGCGTTTTCCTTTTCTTTCAAATACTAACATAACCTCAAACCCTAAAATACCAATATCCCGTTCATATTCAAGACCAGGAATCTCGATATATTCTTTGATGCCAAAACATGCTTGATTCTCAGTGATTTGTTTTTCATGAAGCTTATTGTCAATTGCTGAAAAAAACCGTCTCAATAATTCATGGATCTGTTTTTTATCCCGCAACGTAACCTTTGCCCCTGATTTTTTCCCAGGAGAAATGCCGAATGCAGGAATTCTTCTCGTCGATTTTTTAATATAGACAGTGCCACTCGTGATTTTTTTTAACAATTTGATTGATTTCTCAAGCTTGTCATCGACTCCGCCACAATGCACAATCATTTTTTCTATATCGATGGTTCTCATAGGATTTTGTCCCGTTTCATTGCTTTCCGTCGTAGTCTGAATAGTTTTATTTTTCATATTACTCCATTACAATCACGTTTTTTACCCACACATTTATTTTATCGTCATTTCCTTTCATCTTCAAAAGTTTTTTGCCGCCTCGTTCAATAATACTCTCAATAGTCCCCTGATTCCCGATATGTTTCCCCTGTATCAAATACACTTTCCTGCCGGTTTCCATCCTAATTATTTTTTCAATTTTTTTCTGCTTAAAGTTATATAAAACTGAATCGTCAACTGAAATAGAATCTTTCAGTAATGCATTTCTGCCATTCAGGAAATTGATCTGGATTATCTTTCCTTTCAGCATTTTCTTTCCAATGACTTTCAGCACCTTTTTCTCAGCTTCTTTTTCGCTAATCTCCTCAAATTTCATCTTTCTATGTTCTGACAAAACTGCACGGTAATGTTTTTTGACTGTAGGAAGACTGATGACATCAAACAATGAAAGAGGATAATGCGTTTCTCTTACATTCTCGCCGTTTATGAAGACCTGCTTCTCAGATAAAAGTTTTTTCAATTCTTTTCTGTTCTTGATTAGTTTTAAAATATCTCTCATGACAACAACCAAGGGGATTGACGTATGCTGATTATGCGTGCTTACTGCCACATATTTTGTTCCGGTTCGTGGCACTGGCCAGAATTTTCCGATATTTTTTCTATTGATGTGCATTATTTCTTTCCTCCGCTTGGTAATTTTTTAAATGTTGTTTTTCCTGCATCACTTTTTTTCTCAGTAGGTGCTGTTTTATTTTCCTTTTTCATTTCTTTTTTATCAGCAGGTTTATTTTTTCGCTCAAGAGCTTCTTTTCTTTTTTTATCGTCCAATGCAAGCTCTTTTACCTGTAATCGTGAAGGAAAAAAATGAACCGGAACTTTGCTTCCGTCTTTCTTTGTTCTGAAAATTCCTTCGATATCGACGCGAATTCTCTTATAATCAATCGAGCTTATGGTTCCTGATTTTCCTTTGAATTCTCCTGCTCGTACAATAACGTTGTCTCCCTTTCGCAAAGGAAAACTTCTCCTACTGTATCGTTTTCGCAATTCTTTCGACAAATTTGCAGACAATAACTTTCGTTTCGCAAAAAACGGAGCATTAAATCTATACTTGCGCTGTTTCCGAGGCTGTTTGCTTGCTCTCCAACCGAGTGAAAATTCTTGTTTCATTATAACACCGCACTCGCAATTTTATTGACAAACGGCCATCGCTCGCCTGATTCGCGCGCAATCGGCCCTTTAATTTGAGTTCCTTTTGGATTGCCCTTATCGTCTTTCAATAGCACTACTGCATTATCCGTAAATGCAACCCGCTCGCCTGTTAATCGTCGGAATGGTTTCTTCACGCGCACAACAACAGCATCAAATACTTCTCCTTTCATCTTAGGATCTCCTTTTCGGACAGATACTTTCACCCAATCCGCAATCTGCGCATATTGCTGTCTTCCTCGTCGGGATTTTCCTCGTTTCACGCCAACAATTCGGACAATCCGTGCACCACTATTGTCAGCAGCGGTAACATTTGATCCGATATTCAATGCGCGTGTTGTTCTGGCTGCGAGGGCTTTCATTGTTGTTCTTCCTCCTTATTTTTTTCCTTCTGCGCCTTGCCAACGACAACAAAATGAATTATTTTTGAAATAGGTCTGCATTCCATGATGTGAATATAATCCCCAATTTCAATGTCTTTGTTCATGCAGTCAGGCAATCGCGCATGCAGTTTTGTTTTTCGCTTTGCATAGCGCTCATATTTCTTTACATAAATTGTTCGGTCAAACGAAATGACAACTCTCTTAGGGAATTTTTTTATTACAGTCCCATAAAAACTTCTTCCGCGCAAGCTAATCGTGCCATGTCGAGGACACGCAAAGTCATGACAGGAAGTAGGATTTTCCATTTTTTCCGTCGGTGTTTTTGTTTTTTGTGACATGTTTATGTTCCTGCTCCCATTGCTAATAAATTTTCTAAAACTCTTGTGCCGAGTGAGCTTGCAACATAGGCATTTCCTCTTGTTTGTATTAATCTGCTATTTTCCATATGATACCCCTTCTTTACATCATAATCTCCTGGTTTTACTTCATTTCTTCTGAATATTTCTGAAATAGAAGCTGCACTATGGCCGACATCTGTGGAAGGAATTAATTTAAAATCTATCTCTTCCAAATTTCCGGGAGCATGTTGATAGACTACTTGATAAAAATGATATCCCGGTTTACCTTCACTAACGAATATATTCCAATTTTTTGTGAGCTTAGTACTATTTTTTTTCTGAGGTACTGGCGCAAACGTTCTAATCCTATTTCGTGGTGCAAAATTTTTAGTTTTCATTTTATTTTTTTCCTCCTTCTGTCATCGTTCGTAATATCAATTTCATTTGCACATTGCTCCTTTTAATCTTTCCCTGTCCGAATCGTTTGTACGGCCGTGCTGCCTGATGTGCCATGCATGTAATTTTATATTTCTCTAGTTCCATATCATGTGCAAGCGCATTTGATTTTAAGCTTTTCACGAGCATGATAAATTGTTTAACCGTATTCATAGGATATCGTCCTGCCATCATATTACCATGGCGATGCGGCACTTCTCCTCGCATCGGTACCGCACGCTTATATAAAAGTACCTGTTCCAAATCGCGAATGGCGCGATCAACATCTTTATTTCGAATATAATCGCACACCGCAACTGATTCTTTTGTTGATATTCCTAAATTTCTGCCATTCACACTCACTTCATGTCGTTTCGGTTTTTTATCAACTTTCTTCGTTTCTTTTTTTACCACTTCCGTTTTTACATCTGATTTTACAGCTTTTTTATCTTCAGCTTTCGTAGTTTTTTCAACATGCATTGTTTTATCAGCAGTTGCCCCTGGAGCATGTGCTGCTGTTGCAGCATGTGTTGGTCGTTCCATGTTAAGCAGTTACCTCCGTCATTGTCTGTAAAGGATTCTTTTTTTGCAATGCACGCAATCGTGGCGTATATCGTTCATCACTCGGTTCATATTGAACAATGTAATGTGTTGGATTACTAATAATTATACCTAAGGGACTAAATACCAACTTATCTCGAGGAACTAAATAAGCATGAATAATATCCTCATATATATTAGTACTCAACGCCACTTGTAATGTCTGGGTAACTGCTTGTTCCAAAAACTCATGATTCCTATCTTTATTTCTACCAAAATATAAGAATGGTTGCGGCATTGCACCGTATCGTTCATTAAACAGAGCAACTGTTTCTCCAACTAAATCAATTAATTGTTTTATGCCCTTTGGCGCATTCATCTGTAGATTAAATATCATCATTTCACCGCCTGTGCTGAGCTGGACTTGGTTGCTCCAATTCCCGCAGCTCCGTGTTTAACTTTTTGTCGCGTGACGCTAAATTCTCCTAATCGATGTCCTAACATCTCCCCTTCAATAGTAAATGGCACAAAATCTTTTCCGTTATGTACATTGACTTTAACTCCAACCATGCGAGGCACAATGACCAGATCACGCAAATGCGTCCTGATTAATTTGCTTTTCTGCATTTTCTTATTGCATAAGATGACAAATTTTTGTATCGTATCATATTGTCGCAACACGGTTCGTCGCTCATTTGATTTCAGGTATTTTGCAAATTCCCGAATATCCATGTCTTTGAGTTCTTCCAACGTTTTACCTCGGAAAGTAAATTCTTTCTTTCGCAAATCTATTTCTTTATTTTCAGTTGGTTTATTTTTTTCTGCCATGATTAATTATTTCTTCCTCCCGGTTCGTCGTGGTCGAAGATGCCCGACTTTTGCGCCAGCAGGCGCATTTCTCTTAGCGATCTTGCTTTTAATTCTTTTTCCTCTGCCACCACCGAATGGATGATCAACAGCGTTCATCTTAACCGCAGAGCTTCGATGCCATTTTCTTCCGATTGCTTTCATTCTATGAAAATTTTTTCCTGCTTTCACAATTGGCTTTAATGTTCGTCCGTCGCCGGAAATAACCCCGATTACAGCCCGTGCGTTTTCATGAACCAATAGTACACGTCGTTTGATAATAAGTTCAACTCTTCCGTTGCTTTTATTCATGATAATACCACTGCTTCCCGCAGTTCGCAAAAACACGCCGCCGCGTCCAGGAACTTTTTCGACATTGAATACTTTTGTTCCCTGAGCCACATCTTTTAATTGCACAATATCCCCTACTTCAGATTTTCTATTATCCGGACGCTTTCCAATAAAAATCTCTTGCCCCTCATACAATCTTTCTGCAGCAGGGATGATAAATTTCATCTTTTTCTGAGTGATTATCTCTTTGCCATTATCATCAAGAGTTTTATCTTCAAATTCTACCTCCAATTCGGCAAGTGGTGCAGTATGTGCCGGAGAATTGATGAGTTTTCTTACAACAGCTTTTCCCAGAGCATGCAATGGAGGATAACTGATGAAATACCGAAATGCCTGTCGGCGAACTCGATATGCTGGTCCACCCCGTCCTCGTGCCTGTTGAATAAGTGATTTTCCCATATTATTGTGTTGATTCCTCCAATGTTAATGCTCCTTTCCATTGATTTGCCCTCTTTAATAATCCGCATGCAGGAGACCATTGATCAAAGTTTTTATTAGGATCATATATTTTTACTTGTACAAGTGCAGGATTAAATTGCATGCATCCATTCTCAAATTCAAAATACTGCAATTCATGGCGCCGACTTGTAATTCCGATATTTCCATCAATTTGTTCAACAAAACCTACAAGCCAACGATTAATATTTTCATGATGACTCAAAACTCCTTCATATACCAGAGAGGTATCAGTGCCATTTACCTGCATGTCTATTCTATCTCCTTTGCAAATAAAGTTAAGAAAATAATTTTTATCTCGTGGAGCAATATGCCGCGAACCGCCTGGATTAATAAGATTATGTAGATTAAAATAATCAATTGCATTCAGAACAGGTCTATCTACAGTTACCATCTTAAATCATCCCCAATTTTGTTGCAATATCAATCGCAGGATTTTTCGCGTGCAACTTGACATATGCAAATTTTTTATTTAATCGTATTAATGTGTTGACTGAATTAACCTTCACTTTAAAATGTTCTTCAATTTCTTTCTTGATTTCTTTCTTGGAATCTCGCCTATCAACTTCAAATAACAAAGTGTTATCTAATTCTATCAATCGTACTGCTTTTTCGTTCGTTAAGGGTTTAAGCATGTTCTCTTGCCTCAAGATTTTTTAGTAACAAATCATACGCTGGTGTTCCCTCGGAATGAGAACTCATTAAGATGCATCCATTGGAATTATACAAGAATGTAGGAATAGTTGTCATTGCTTTTCCATCAACTCCATAACGCGCTGTTTCAAAATGAGATGAGCCGGCACTAATAACAGCCTCATTTACAACAGTACGCCCTACCTTAAAATTAATTTTATCACCCTCATTCAATTCTCTTCGTTGATCTAATAACAACAGTTCATCAAGCGTTTTTCTGTTCATACCATAATGAGGCACTCGTATCATTTTTTCTTCTCCTTTACTTTGTTTTCAATAAGATTTATTTTTTCCTTCTTCTCAAGATATTTTTTCTCCAGATCTTTGATTGCCTGCTCGCTAAAGGCAGTCAGGCGCGCGCCATTCTCGGCAATATCGCTGACAGTTAACTCCTGCGCAGGTTTCATTTCAATGCCGCTTATTTTTGCGCGTTCATTATTTCCGACGACAAATAGCAAGCCGCTTGATCTCTTGTATTTTCTTCCGCGTGCTTTCCCCCGTCCTGCCCGCAAATTTTTTTTCTGGATTGCGACAGCAGCACTATTTCCCAAAACAGTCTCTAGTGATGCTAAAAATTCTTTTGTTTTCATTTGGAAAAATTGAGAGTCAAAAATGATGGGTAAAGAAAGATTAAAAGAAGTAGTATGAAGTGAATCATATTTTTTTTGTACTTCAGCAGGAGAACTGATATAACTAAGGGACGATAAAAACGCCTTTTGATATTCTTTTTTATTTATTTTTTTATTGTTTAATTGTCCATGAGGAGGATGTGCCCGTCGCCCGCCGCGTACTGAAGGAATGATTGCGCCTTCCCAGGAAAACTGCGTTCCGCGTCGCCACATTTGTTTTTTAGGAATTCTCGGCATACCTTTTCCTCTGTCTGACTTCCAGGAATGTCTTTTATGCCGCACTTGTCCTGATGCTGAGCGATTCATTCCCGCATACAGTTTTGGCGCATTCGGATGCCATTCCCGCTCTGCCTCAATAACTTTTCTGATGATATCAATGCGAATTGGTTCTTCAAATAACTCTGTCGTAAACTCTTTCATTTTTTTGCCGTTTTTGTCTAAGATAGTTAGTTTCATTGTGTTACTCGTTGTTTAAATGTAAAATAGCCAGGACCTTGATGTGCAATTCCATGGGTCAATGAATGACCTGCTTCAACTTCAAGATTGTATAAACGCGCTAGCCCATAAACAACTTCTCTAATTTTGTCGTCAGACGCAACAAGTTCTTGAATCATAGGGATCCCATTATTCTTGATACCCTCTTTTTGACTAAAATGGAGGAATATTTTACCAGTATCTATCGCTGAAGAGGCTAAGCGCGGAACAGATAAACCTAATTGAGGAAGTTCTCTATTCAGATCTATACTTAATTGAGAGACTAATTCTTCGCAGGATCTATTTTCAGTAATCATCGCAACTCCACAAATTCAAATTTCTTTTTAATATGCTTTTTTGCAACGCGCAACGGGACAGTTAATAATAATTGTCGTTTCACCGGTCCTTGTACGCTTCCATGCACAATGATATAATTATCTCGCACCATGCCAAAATGCTGGAAGCCTTCTCCAGTATTGATATTTTTTTCTTTATCACCGACAAAAACGATTTTGCTGTTATAGACAATTCGGGTAAAATATCCCATTTGTCCTGCAAATGGCTGTCTGAATTCAACACGTGCAGGGTGCCACGGACCACCTGAGCCAGACCCTCTGATTCCTTTTTCTGTTTTGTGAGGAAGTAAATCAAGTCCAAATCGTTTCGTTGATCCTTGAAATCCTTTTCCTTTCGTAACACCTCGAATATCCACAACACCTTCTTTCAGAAAATCAGCAGTTACAAAATCTTTAATCGTAATCTCTTGAGAAATACTCTTCTTAATAAAACTAATCTTATCGCTCAAGCTTCCGGAAAGACCAATTTCAATAATATCGGGAGTCTTCTTGATGCCGGTTTTTTTTACAACAGAGTAGGCAACAACACGTACATCCACATCTTGTTTTCCTTCAGCATCTTTCAGGACATCTGCAACTGTTTTTTTCTTTTGTTTGGGTAGTTTTACCTTGCTCTGCAGCTCTTTGTCAAGATTTTCATTCATTGCTTCAGCAATAATCTTTCCACTATGATACACGCGTACAGAAAGAATTTTTAGGGGGGGACATTCAATGACGGTAACAGGAATAATGATTCGTTTTCCTTTGGTCATGGAGTTGGGCGTGTCGTCTTTGACATACGCTGATTTCATGCCTGCTTTATAGCCGATAAATCCAAGCAATCCAGCATCTTTTCTTTTTTCAGAAATAAAATTCCAATTAGCATTAGGAAGAATTTTTTCAGCCCGCTTTCTCGGATAAAATTGCAGGCTTCCGTGACGAATATGTCCGCGTCGCATTTTTTATGTTATAAAAAATGCCCCAAAAATCTTTCAGATTTTTGATGCATAAAAAACCTTGTTTTGAAAACCGAAGGTTTTTTTGGTTTTGTATGTTTACATAAAAAACCTGGTTGAGATTCCCGAAGGGAACTTTGGTTTTTTATTTAATTTCAACAAGATAACAACTCAGAAAGTTCTGAGCCTGTCAGTAAAAACCGACTGCTATCAGTTAATTAACAGTAACTAGCAGAAAGAGACTATATATAAAGCTTTCTTTGAGGTTTTTTGAATAACTAAGCCGCAAACTCCTTTTCTTTCCTTATTTCCTTTCCATCAATCTTTATTTTTCGTACAATTATTCCTTTTTTCAATGCTTTCTCTCGGACAACCGCAAAATCTTTTTCCTTTTTCAATGCATCAGGTATAACAATTTCATCAATGACAAACTCATGGATAATTTCAATCTGCTTAAAATCTCGCACTTCATCATCAAAAATTAAACCTCTGACAATGCCTGCGTCGTTTGTCTTCAGCTTGCAAAAATCAATTTTTATGGTTTCCTCCGCCTTTGTCGACGGTTTTGCAGACTTGGGAGCTTTCTGCTTTATCTTTAGATCGCTGCCATCAACAGAAAATGATAAACCAAAAAAAGCATTCGGCAGCTTGTCGCATAAAGAAACAATTTCTTTTCCGGAAATTTCTTTATTGATAACATATTGTTTCACGCCCATAAACTGTTTTTTATCTTCATAATCAAGTTCATCACTTAAATCTCTCGTTGAGACAATAATCCCACCCACATGCGTTTTCCGATCGCCAAGTTTTTCAGCCAGACAGCGTACAAATTCATTCGCATATTCTGGAGTTGTTGAGATGGAATAGTTTCCTTTCGAGCATTTTGCAGTCAGCGCCGCCTTATTCTTGAAAACGCCTTTGCTGAACTTCTGAAACTGCAAGTGCACACGCTCATCGGTATTTCCCTCAAAAATTTTTTTTATAAAAAAGTCCATAGTATTTTTCAAATTTTATATATAGTATCCTAAAAGGAATTTATAAATCTAGCGGAAAACTTTCTCCTCATTTCGATCTTCCTCGAAACAACCTTTATAAATTCCTTATCACATTAATAATCATGTTAGAGAAAGAGACATTTAAGCAGATTTTAAACTATGTTCTTGTGCTGGCTCTTTTTGTCCTTGCGTTTTTTGTCATAAAACCGATTATAGCCGCGATTATCTACGGTATTTTGCTGGCATATATTTTCCACACGCCCTATAAATGGACACGCTCAAAACTGAAAAATCAGACGCTTTCAGCACTTCTCGTGTGCGTCGGTGTTTTACTACTTTCTTTTATTTTCATCATTCTTGTCATAGGCTCATTGTTGAATCAGGGAATAAATTTTTATTTGTCCATCCAAAAAATTAACATCGGAGAGGCTATTGCAAAAGCATTTCCCGATTTTCTGTCTGGCTCTGAGATCTCCTCAACACTTGTGAATGCCATCAACAACTCAATATCAAAATTAATTGCTGATTTTATTGCTTCAGTCGGAGATTTTATATTTAATCTGCCGAATTTCCTCCTCCAGTTTTTGATAACCTCATTTGTTTTCTTCTTCGGATTAAGGGATGGGGAAAAGGCAATGGAGTATTTCAAATCATTGTCTCCTCTGAAAAAAGAGACGCAAAATAAGTTCTACAAGCATTTCGAAGATATTACAAAATCTGTGTTGATAGGGCAGATTGTCATTGGGATAATCCAGGGAGTTGTTGCAGGCGTAGGTTATTTTATTTTTGGTGTTCCCAACGCGCTTCTTCTCACCATTGTAACAATAATCATCGGAGTCATCCCGCTCATAGGTCCGTGGCTGGTCTGGATTCCGGTGGATGTGTACTTATTTGTGATTGGAAGAGATGGCGCAGGGTTAGGGCTTTTGCTGTACGGATTGTTTTTGATTAACTGGGTTGAAGTCATTATGCGCCCGATCATTGTTTCAAGAAGAACAGAATTAAACGAGGCAATTGTCCTCATCGGCATGATGGGCGGTGTTTATTTTTTCGGAGTCTTAGGGTTGATTATCGGTCCGCTCGTCCTCGCCTATGTCCTGCTCGTCTTGGAATTATACCGGAAACATAACTTGGGAGAACTGGACGAAACAATTCTTTTCAAAAAGCAGGAATAAATCATTTGATTATCTTATTGTTTCATCTGATTTCTACTTATTAAAAATCTTTTTATATGCTTGTGTACTCATTTAACAGTAAAAGAGGAACATGAAATTAAAAATAAAAAAATTTGACTTTTTGACCGGCAGGCCTGTCTGCATGATTAATGAGCATACAGCACGAGAACTTAGTTTTCACGTCGGACAAAGGATTCTCATACAGAGAAATGGCGGAAAGATAATCTCTGTGGTTGATATCATCAAAGATGTGTTGAAAAATGACGAGATTGCAGTGTCAGCAGAGGTGTTAGAATCTATAAACGGCAAGCCGGGACAACAGGTGAAAGTGCAGCTGGCAGAAAAACCACACAGTATTGATCTCATCAAAGAAAAATTAAAAGGCAGAAGACTCACTGAAAAAGAAATCAGGGAGATAATAGAGAATATAGCGAACAATTCTTTGACAGAGATTGAAGTTGCATTTTTTGTATCTGCAGTGTATGAGGAAGGCATGTCCTTACAGGAAACAAAATATCTCACAAAGGCAATGGTTGAAACCGGTAATAGCCTGAAATTTAATGGCCATGTGACTGACAAGCACAGCGTCGGAGGTGTCGCGGGCAATAGAACTACACCGATTGTAGTAAGCATCTGTGCAACGCAGGGACTTATTATTCCAAAAACCTCTTCAAGAGCAATAACCAGTGCAGCAGGGACAGCAGATGTCGTAGAAACGATAGCAAAAGTTGATTTTTCCTTGAAAGACATTAAAAAAATTGTAAACAAGACCGGTGGCTGTTTTGTGTGGGGTGGCTCATTAGGACTTGCGCCGGTCGACGATAAAATAATAAAAATAGAAAAAATTGTGAACATAGATTCTTCCGCACAGGTGATAGCAAGTATTTTATCAAAAAAAATTTCTGTGGGCAGTAAATGTATCCTCATTGATATTCCCTACGGCAAATCAGCAAAATTCTCACAAAAAGAAGCCAAACTGTTAAAAGAGCATTTTTTAGACGTGGGGAAAATTTTCAACCTGAACATGAAAGTGGTGTTGACTGACGGCAGTGAGCCAATTGGGAATGGCATTGGACCATTATGGGAAATAAAAGACGTGTTAAATATATTAACGGGAAACGATGCGCCAACTGATCTGAAGGAAAAATCTATTTTCTTGGCAGGAACAATTCTTGAAATGTGCAATAAAGCAAAAAAAGGAACAGGCCAGCAAAAAGCACGAGTCATTCTTGAATCAGGGCTTGCCTATAAAAAATTTTTAGAGATAATAAAAGCCCAGCAAGGGGATGTAAAGCAGGTCAATTCACTCAAGCCCAGATTCTCTCACACCATCAACATACTCAATAAAGAAAAAATAAAACATATAGATAATAAGTTCATAAACCAGCTTGCGCGATACGCAGGTTCTCCTGAAGACAAACCTGCAGGAGTCTATCTGCACAAGAAAAAGAATCAATTCATTGAAAAAAATGAACCATTACTTACCATTCACGCAATGTCAAAAGAAAAATTACAGCAAGCAATACAATTTTTCAAAGAAAACAAAAAAAGGATGATTGAGTTTTATTGATCACACAAGCTTTCCTTTTCGATCTTTGTCGACGTGTGGATGCTCATGACCCTCCCCTAATCTCTCTCGTAGCTCTCGCAAGTGTTTTTTCTTTTCACGTGCATACTGGTCCTTGTCATGATTATATTTTTCAATGATCTTCGCGATGTACGAGCCGCCTAAAAAGTGAGGCATCACAACATAATCAGCGCCTGCCTTGTAAAACTCAAACGCATCAGAAATCTGCCGTGCAGTGACGATGATAATTGTCTGTTTGTTATTTTTTCGTATTTTCCGCAAAAGAGTCATGTTGACTTCAGCCTCGGGAATCGTCGAGACAACGACTTTTGCGCGATCAATGCGAAGGTCCTCCAAAAATTCAATATCAGAAGCATCTCCATATAAACAGGGAATTCCCATTGATTTCAGTCGCCTGACTCGTTCCGGATTATAATCAACGACAACATATTTCTTCTTCATATAGTCAAATGATTTCATGATTGAAAATCCTATTCTGTTCTCTCCAAGTAAAAAATATTCATAACGATGGTGTTTAAATGTTTCATGTATCTTTTTTCTTTTAAAAAAAGGAAGATACGGCGAAACATAATTGTAGAGCCGATCGCCATGAACAATGAGATACGAAGAGGCCGCAATAGTGATCATTCCAATTACCGTTACCAAAGAGAGTATCTCCGGTTCAAGATGTCCGACTTTAACTCCGAGCAAGATTAGTATCCATGAAAATTCACTGATCTGTGCAACGCTCAATCCGACTAAAAAACTATTTTTTTTGTCATATCCAAACATTCCCATTAATATGAGCAGGATGATTGGATTTCCGATAATGACAAAGAGTGAAAAAAACAGTATCGGCAAAATAAATTTGCTCACATGAACAAAAATCATCTGGCTTCCGAGTAAGATAAAAAACGAGATGATAAAAAAATCGCGCAACGGTCGTAATTTGGAGCTTATTTCATAATTATACGGGGACATTGACAGCAATACGCCTGCAATTAAAGCCCCTACTTCAATTGATAGTCCTGCATAAAAAAAGAGCGCAGATAATCCCAATCCCCATGCCAGGGCAAATATAAATAAGAATTCCTGTGACTTTGCAAAAAAATAATCAAGGCGCGGCAAAACAAAATAGCCAATCGGTATTAATAATCCGACAATGACGATTCCTCTTAGGAAAGTGAATGCCAATGTGCTGGCAACAAATCCCCCATTGGAAAAAGATGAAACAATGATGATGACGATAATCGCTATAAAATCCTGGACAAGAAGGAATCCAATTGATATTTTTCCATATAATTTTTCCAGATCTTCTTTATCAGATAACAGTTTCATGACAATAATGGTTGAGGAAAATGTCAAGGCTATGGAAACATACAATGAAGTTATGCGGGATAATCCCAGTGCTATTCCAATACAATAACCGATAAGAGCAGTAAAAATAAACTGTCCTATTCCTGTTATAAATGATATTTTCCCGACTTCCTTGATTACTTTAGGAGAAAGGTGCAGGCCGACGATAAAAAGAAGGAACGCAATTCCTAGTTCCGAAAATGCCGACAACGTCTCATTTAAGGAAAGTATGTTTAGAAAAAGCGGACCCACAAGAATGCCTGAGAGGATATACCCGATTATCAAGGGCTGTCTCAAAATTCTCATGATAAAAGAAATTCCCAAAACAATCAGTAAAATGAAGCTTATCTGTAAGAAGATACTCTCAACAAAAATATTCAATATATCTGCCATCTTTTTATGCTTTAAAATAAAAAAGCTATATTAATAAATATACTGTTTAATATCAAAGTATTTTTATATTCGGCCGTCTTCGGAATTTATGGACCGGCCGAAATATTACATTGAGCAGTTGGCAGAATATTTCAAAAAGAATATAAAAAAAGGATATACCCTTGAAGCTTTAAAACAATCGCTCCTGAATCAGGGATATTCTAAATTTTCAGTGGATCAGGCAGTCCAGCTTATGAATAAACAGCTTTCCGCAGAAGCCCCTAAATTAAAAGAGCGCCCGCAGATAACCTACAAAGTTATTGATGATGGTTATGAAAAAAGACCGAACATCTTTGTAAGAATCTGGAAATTTCTATTTGGATAACTATTCATCATCCTCATTATCGCTATCGTCATCATCTCCCGCAAATACGGTTTTCATATTAGTGTATCTTAATTTTTTATTTAAAATAAAGCGGTATTAATCCAACTGCCTTTGTTTATATAATAAATTTATTTTTTCTTCTTATGGAAAGAAAAAAAATAGACAAGGACGTGAAGGACAGAAAAGATAGCGAATATAGTGACGAGAACAGTGAACAGATGATGGAAGACAGCCTAGAAAGAAACAACGAAATGAATATGGACAGTGGCAGTTGGGAAGACGACAGTAGTAAAGACTTGGACACAGACATAGAGAAAGGCTTCGGAAGAGGAAAACTTGCTCGCGCGCATCATTACTAAAACAGCAGGTGCACTCTTTGTTCCGTATTTGTAATTTTATTTTTATTTTTATTTTTTTAATGTAGTAGTAAAGAATGTGGTTTTTTGTGATAAGTTTTTTGAGAATGTTTAAGACATGAGTAGTGAAACTATCACTAGAAGATTTAAATATGATCTTTAATTAATTTTTTAATGCAGACAATAAATACGTGGGATGAATTTGATGCAAAAACACAGGATGTAATAAATGCTCCAAGAGTAGAAGGATTTTCTCATCACATTTATTTGAGAGCAGTAGCTCACCCAGGAGTAATACCCTGGGCTCACAGAGATAAAAAAATATCCCAACTCTACGATACCGCGCATTCATTAGAAGCTGTCGTAAAAAAAAATTTTTCAGGATTAGACTTTATTGCTCTCGAAAGTCCGAAAACTTCTAATCCTAAAAAAGAAGTTGAAATATATGCTGCAACGATGACAGTAAAAAAGAACAATGTGTTGTGTGTGGGAATAAGTTTAGATTTAAGTTATAACGAAAATCATGAAAGAAAGAGTGGCTCTTTACAAAGATTTCCTGAAGTGCCGTATAATCTGAATGCCCTCCTCCCCCTTAACGGATTTCAGCAAAACACCAAAGATATGATTCAAAAAATGTGGAATTTAATCGATTCATTTCATTTTTGCACATGCCAAGGAGAAAGCTATGATAGCACTTTCCTCATAGAGGTGAATGAAGGAGATCCGGTATCTGGCGGAAAATTTCTTCTTAAAAAATTAGGTTTATCTCTTCCTGAAAAGAAGATATATGTACCTCAGTAATTTTTGATGTCCTCGATTTTTTGTAATTAACAAATAACTTTACAAAAAAAAACGCCGCCGCCCGGAATCGAACCGGGGAGCCCAAAGGGCCCTGGTCTCAAGCCAGGTGCACTACCACTATGCGACAGCGGCTTAATTATTCTACAAGAAAAGGAGTTTTAAATATTTGCATGAGAATCTATATAACAAAATATCTTAAGAACGATATTTTTTATTAATCTGATTTTTCCATTCATCGGAAAAAGGTTGTTTGCTTCCACATCGCTCATAAGTTTGTCTTTCAACAGATTCTGCAGTATCAGGATCAAATACTTCTAAAGTTAAATTTTCAAGATCAAAATTTAATCTGCCAGTCTTTCCAAGAGTGTGAGCCTCTCTTTCTGAAATTTTGCCTCCGACCAATAATTTTCGTATGTCTTGCAGAGAAGGCATTTCAGGTATTTGAAGTTGTTCTCTTTTTTTGTCTTTCATTTCTAATATTCCTAACAGCATAGACATAATAAAAGTTGATTCAAGTCCATGAGGACCATACATTCTATTAAACCCGGTTTTTACAAGGTTTTGATAACAGGGAGTTATCTCGGTAAGATTCAGAAAATCATCTAATGCTCCTTGGATTTTCTGGTAATGTGTTGTATCTTCAGGAACTGATTCTATATGAACCTGAAATCCATCTTGACTAGGCACTCCTGATTCTCCTTCTCTTAGTAAGTTCAACAATTTACCATACGCCAGACTTATCTGTTTTTTTCTTTCACTATCAACTACCCTAATAATTTTATGAAATAAGCGGTTTATAAACTTTCTTACTCCAAAATAATTTATTTCTCTTCAGACAATGGATGACCGCGCGGCATATAACGATCAAGAGGATTATGAGACAGAGTGCCCGCCAACGGAGCATTTCTATGTCCTGTCGCTAAGCGTTCAAAAACGATAGAACTTTCGTCATTGGAATACCACAGATAATTAAACAAAATTCCAACATTTTCGGTAGAATTTAAAGAACCTCTTTCAGGCTCAACAACAGACAGATATCCGGAATTCATGGTGTTTCCTTCCTCCACGCTAAAAAAGAATTGTCGAGCGCTTCGATAATCTCCTTTTATTTCATACACCAAGATCCCCGAAGGAACA
>JBDKJQ010000036.1:0-26578 GCA_039796495.1 archaeon
AGCCGACACAAACAAATTTTGTATCATCAACTTTAACAACATTTGTTGATACTCCAGTCAGTTGCTCTTGTTTCGTATCTGTTCCCGTCGATGGCGTGCTCGGAGTACCTTCGCTCACTACGGGAGGAGCTAATGTTCCTTGCTCTGCTTTTTCAGTACCCGGTGGGCTTACAGGCGTACCTTCATTAATCACTGGAGGTCGCAATGGTTCACCAACGTTTGTTTCAGTTTTATGATTAGTTTCTGCAGGGGTAATTTCAGCATTAACGTCAGCACTTCCTATTGTTCGTTTTGTATATAATCCAACCTTTCTCCCCGAGCCATCTTCATAACTTTTTGTTATCCATATATTTTCTCCATTTTTAACAACGATATTCTCCCCCTTCGTAATCACCGTCATCTTCTGCATTTCCTTATTGAGAGGTTCAATTTCAATATTTTTTCCAGACAGGTACACATTTTTTGTATCCCCCTCATCATAGATTTTCACAACACTCTCTCCAGTACCGACAATCTTATCATTAAAATCTTTCTTAAAAATAAAGTGCGAAACAGTATCAGCATCGCTTCTTACAAGAAAATCATTTGTTTGTACTTTCAGGTTTTTTCCTGCAAACCAGCTTCCCTCAATAATTCCTAATTCTGCTGGTCTAGTTGTATCTACCTGTGAAAAAGTTCTCTCTCCTATCTTAATCTGCGCCCCCTTTGCAAGGTCAATTTCTCCGTTGGGCCCCATTCGAATTTCTCCTTTCCCGGGAAGTAGCCACATTTTTCCCTTTTCCTCAAGGCTCGTCGGAATCGCATCGCTCGTATATGAAAGATCTTCATTCAATTTCCCTCCCTCAATCACAATAATACTGCCATCTTTCAAAGTATATTTCAGTTGGGCAAAACTCCCTTCTTTTGCAGGGATATATTCAAGCTGAGTAACTTCTGCAGGAATTTTTTCAAGATCAACATCAAAAACTCCCCCAACTTTTACCATAAGTCCGCTTTCTCCCTGCCACTGGATAACGCCGGATTTCTCAAACCCTTTCAACGTGAGAGGTTCGGTAGGAGTTCCTTTCACTTCTCCGATAAACGGCAGCTTCACTCCTTGTGTTCTTGCTTTTCGTAAATCATTCACCGCTTGATTCAGGACAATATCCCGGATAAAATCAGATGCCTGCGGCCATTCTTCATTTTTTATTGTAGAAGATATTTCTCGCATGGTAGTATAATCCTCAGCCCACGTCGAAACATCGTCGGGCTTGACATCACCTGATGCCGCAGATACAAAAAAAGAAAACAATAACACTATAAAAAATAATATTCCAATTACACGGGTACTCTTTGTATATTCCCTCTTTTTTTTATTAGTCATAAACATAATAACAATACGTTCTCCTTCCCAGAACTCCTCTTCTTACACATACTTGTCGCGGTGTTTTTGAGGTAGTAGTTATGGTGCGTGAAGCAGTGCTTGAGCTTGAGGATGATGAACTTGTTGAACTCGTCGATGAAGAACCTGCTTGAGGAATAGTGACGGTCGTCTGTGGTTGTGCACTCTTTACCGACGTTGTACTAAACTGGCTTGTCAATCCTTTTACAAAATCATAATCCTGGGCCGCAGGAACACTTCCCGATTGTGCCTGTGCCTGACTCAACGTAAGGGATGTTGATGAAGGAGGATTTGCTGTTGCCTGCTTCAAAAGATAACTGGTGATACGAGGATCCTGATCCGCAACATACTGTCCGTTGAAATAAAATCCTTTATTGGATAATCCTGCACTAACGCCGCTGGTTATTGTTCCAGCGCTTGCAAATGATTGCAATGTTCTGGTATATGCTTCAGGATGAGTCATTAAATACACCATATCGCGCGTTTCCTGCGCGCTTTGTCCGGGAAAAAACGATTCAAGAATTGTATCCGCTTCCTCCTGTCCATAATAATCGCTTTTTTTAATAATAAAATCTGCGCGGCTTATATCAGAAAAGAATTTAGTAACATCTCCTCCATAACCCTTACTTACCATCTTTGACAATGTAGCATCAACAGAGCTGTCAATCTGGTTAGCGATTGCAACTGTTGGCTGAGTTGCTTGTGATTGTATCTGCGGCAACGCAACGTCATATGCAGCATACTGTCTAATCCTCCATCCAATTCCACCATTGTAACTGACCACTTGCGGATTGACAATAAATTCCATTTTAGAATCATCAGGAAGAGGGTAAGCCTGTGGATCTTTTGGAATCTCGCTCAGTTGAGCACCGCCGGCATAAAACACCGTGCCTTGTACACCAAATCGATCTCCAATCAGATATTTAGAACCTGCAGAACTTAATTTCACTCGCTCATCATTCCTGAAAAAATCAACGCCGCTTGAATCCTTTGTCAATACATAATAGTGTTTATCGTCGGTATCAGCCCAGTTTTTGATAGCACCGATTTCTTTTTGCGCTAAAGTATAAGAATAAGGATTTCGTACCGCGTCAACCACATTTCCTTTACTATCAACTGTCTCGCTTCCCCGAAACCCTAATAAAAATCCTCCATTGTTAAAATAAATAATCTCTCCGTTGCTTTGTCCGTTCGTAGTTTTGTGCAGAAAATTGTTTGCACTGATGGAATCAATCGTTCCTTTGACTTTTGTTATATCAACGGCCATGTATCCTCCAGATGCAAAAAAATCAACCACATTTTCTTTTTTAAAGTCACTGTACACTTCATTCACATATAAAAAACTTTTTCCTTCTTGTTGGAACTGTTCATAAGAAGGATGAGCAAACTGCTGGATTGATTCGCGGAGGGTATCCTTGCCGATAGAATAGCTGCTGATTCCTAAATCAAGTAAGGCATTTTCAACAAATGTAGTCGTCGAGGTAAAATAGCCAAGATTCTTGCCAACTTTGAAAACAGCATCTGCCATCGTCTGCGCCTCTCCCTTTGAAACGCCTGTTTGCTCTATAACTTCAGTTGTCCTTTTTTGTAATTCTTCATATTTTTTAACAACCTCTTCACCCGTCGCTATTTCAGGAGAGAGTGTTCCCTGCAGGATGTCAGCCCCGAAAATTTTTTTTGCCTCTTCAACTACATTTTCTCCAAGTTTTTCTCCCAGCGTTCCCTTAATTCTTTGTTCCAGGTTTTTCACCCCTTGTCCTGGTTCATTAAATACATTCCCAATGAGAGCAGTAAACTGATTATTTGAGAACCGATAATTGCCATATCCTTCAGTTTCTACAAATCCTGCCTTCACAGAGATAATTCCCTCCTCATCAATCCTCACGACAGCGTCGTTACCTTCATCACCTGCATCGTTAAAATTATGTGGATTCAGTCCGATATAATAATTATTCCCTTTGACATCTACAAATTTCAGTCCTGTTGCCGTCGCATCTTTATTGACTGCCGATATGCGTATCTCCGTATATGTTTTACCGTTTTCGTTCCCAAAAGAAACCGTAAATTTTTTCTGCCGTTGGTCCTTCTTGTTCTCAAGTAAAAAACTCATCAGTTTATCTCCTCCAACAAGTTTGCCGTCAGGACTAAAAAATCCTCCATTTGGCGCAGGAGTGCCTTCTTCAAAATCAACCGTGATATCATTACCCATCTTTACCGTAAATTTTCCATTATCATATTTTATTTCTGTGATAAATTTGCTCAGACTGTCTTTTCCCTCGCCAAAATTAATGTAACCTCCTTTTTTGCCGACCAATCGTAATCCGCCTTTCTCGTCAGTTTTCCATTGCAGTTCTTTGTTCGGATCATTCAGCAAAACTTCTCGTAATCCTGCAAATTCTCCTTTTTCTTTTCCATACGTGTCCTGAAAATATTTGTCATTCACAATTGTGTTATAAGAGCGATCGCCCAGCGTTTTTACCAGTTGCTGTTGTTGAGTTGATTCGAGTGAATGATACGTATCAGTTATTCTTTTATCTGACATGGTAAATCTCCCCTTATCGTCCCGCGTCATCAGGAAATCAGCCTGCTGGACAGCAGTTTTCTGTTTAAACTTTTCAAGAAAAACATTGTAGTATTTTTCCATGATCGCTTCACGGATTTTTGGTGTTAGTTTTGCAAACTCCTTGCCATCATCAAATAATTTTACAGCACCTTCTTCAGTAAGGCACTGGGGTGCAGTACCGTCGCTAAAACAAACTTCAGCAGCTTGCTCCTGCGCTATAAGCAGTGAATGGAAGAAAATAATAACTAGTATTCCAATTATCACACCCTTTTTCATGATGTGTAAAGGAAAAAAGAGTTTATAAAATTGATTGTTATTTTGAGTGGTGGCCTTTTCTTAATTATCTTTTTTTCTTGCGCGACTGTAATAAATAGATTACAATTCCAATCAATAGCAGTAAAACAAAACCAATAATCCAATAAAAGTAATCACTGATACTCTGGACTTTTTCAGCAGGAGCAATCTCAGATTGTTCCTCTTCATTACCTTGTTCACTTTCCTTTTCTCGATTATCGCCGTCTACGTTCGATAAGGATTTTATTTCTTTCTGTGTTATTTCCATTCCCCTCTCATCATAGATAATAATTGTTTTTCCTTTTTCATCATACGGAGCATACACAAAAAAGGTACCATTCTCTAATTCTTCTAACCCTCCTGAAACAAATTCTTCCGAATCGGAAGATCGGTCAATCTCATCATACACTTGTTTGTTTGTAAATCCAAATGTAATCTTCTTCACTTCATCTCCAATAATGCTCAAGGAATATGTTTTAAAGTAAATTTCATTCACCATATTTTCCAACAGATCATGTGAAAAGATAACGTCAACATCGCCAATCTCAACCGTTTCTGAATCATACTGAATTTCCAGTTCATAATACAACCCCTGAGCGCTTGCTATCCCTATGAGCATGATTCCCATTAGTATTAAAAAATATTTTTTCATTTTACATTAATCCCCACTTCCCGCATATATCCGTAGAGTGAATTCTCATCATAGGGTAGTCCAACACCAGAAAATATTTCTGCGACTCGTTCATGCGTGAATCCATAATTATACCACCCCACCGCAAACGCCGCGCGATACCATTTATTATTTTGCCAATTTTGTCCTAAAATTTCTTTAATACCGTTATTGCTCTTATATGCTAAATCACCGATAAACTCGCTGATTCTTTCGCCTCCATTGTGAGCATATCCGGAAACAATGACGTGACTATCAATGCCGCTATTATACCACATCCTGTCAAATTGTTTGTTTCTGCCACCACTAAAATCGACGATGTGTCCCATTTCATGACGCCATGTGCCCGCGGAAAGTGCATTTCCCGAGCCGGTCAATCCCTCTCCAACCGTCATGTGAATTGAGGTGCGACCATTGTAAATTTCCGCATACGCATATTTGCCATAGAACCCTTTATGAAAATACATATTGTCGAGCATTTTCGTTTGTTCAATAGGAATGGAAGCTAACAGATCATATAAATAACGGATATTTTCCGGTTTGCTTAAATAGGTACTGCCTGCACCGTCATTAGCAATTAATCGTATGCCAGTTAATCGCTCAAATCCCACCTCAGTCAATTCATAATTATATGCTTCCAAATCAGAGACGCCAGTAAAAAAAGCAGGATTGCCTTTATAACTGCGGAGTCGGATAAATCGTTTATTTTTTCCCATGCCAATCTCATTAAAGTTGCTGACACCCACGACATAATCGCCAATTGCTTTCTCCTGTTTTCCATTAACAGTCTTCAGGCTTTCACTGATGCTCACTGCAACCGTCGAGCTGTCTGCAGAAGTTTTGGAAATACCAAAATCTTTAATGAGATTTCCATTCGGATGTAAAAACATTTTTCCATGCTGCGCACTGTAGAAAATTGCCTTTCCATCCTGATCCATTAAAAAATCATTCAGATGAGAAACTTCAGGCACAATACCGGCGGCACTTTTTTTTATTTTTACGTAACCCACACCGTCATTACCATAAGCCTTGATTGCAAAATAATCTTTATCGCTATCGAATTTTAATCCGTACGCGTTATCTTTCTTGAACATTACGGAAGGGCTGGCAACGTTGTTATTTGCTCCAAGAACAAAAATTCCCTTTGTCTTGTCAAAAGAAATGTACGCAGAAGGATAATTATTGTTGATCTCTCCCTTGAAATCAATAAATGTTTTTGTCTGGTCTGGATTTCCGACGACGAAATCTCCCAGTTCCAATACTTTTTGGTTTTGAATAAAATAGCCTCCATTCTCCCATCCCAGACCTCCTTTGATAACATATTCCCCATATTTGATTCCTTTGTCCCCCTCGGAAAAATAAGTAAAACTTGTTTTTCCTTTTTCATTGGAATTAACAGGAGTTGGTGGCTTAATAGTATCTCCAGGAATTTGGATATTTGCTTTTCCGTCAACAAAGACAACTTTTGAGCCAGCAGGCAAGTTCACAATTTCATTTCCTAATGCATACTCCCCCTCTCTGCCCGTTGTGAAGTACGCTTCTTTGATCAATCCATCATCACCAAAAATAACTTGAGGATTTTTTGATATACTCGTCCCACCTTGAGAAAAATCTACTTTTGAAAGCGAACTATATTCATAATTCTTGTCGTTATAACTTACGGTCATTTTTCCCCCGTCGGCAAATTGGAAACTTTTTCCATCACTAACAGTTACTTTGTCATCATGCTCAACTTTTATCTGTCCTATATCAACGCTGGCTGCCGGGATCAATGTCATACACAGTACTATCATACAAAAAATAAAGAATTTATTCATCTTCATACCGATTCGCGAAATTAAACACAAATTCCTCCTCATTAACAATTGAATTTCTGTCGATGACATAAAAAATTATGGTAGTTTCATCATAATCGCGCAAGTGGATAAATAGATCGTACTCATCTCCCCACTCAGAAATACAATTCATACAGATAGCATCTTTTTCCAGCATTTGCTCTTCCATTATTTTTTCGACAACGGTATAAATAATTCCCAGTCTCACCGGAACCTCGTAATGGAAGCTCTCAAAAGAATAACTGCTTTCTCCTTTTTGTATTGAAAGGGGATAATCAATAGTAAACCTAACTTTCTCATCTTCAATGACTGTGTGTGTCTGCACATCTCCTTGTTCAATCGTATAATCGGGAAAATCTTCAAAATTTCTCGTGCAGAAAAATAACATCGTGTTGATATACACATTAATTTCCTCTTCAATTTTTTCTTGTGAGGGCATCAGATTTTTCTCATTATAAAAATAATAGGCAATATGATTGTCTGTTGATAATTCCTGGGCGAAAAAATAGCCACCAGTCGTACTAATTTCATACAAAGCATCTGCAGTAGTTTTCTTAACACAATCATCGACAAACTGGTAAACAGGCTGGACATCAGGATTAAGCGTTTGTGAAAGATTATCTCGCGCAAAAAAATAAATCATTAAAGCGATGACAATGACAATTCCAATGACAATAAAAATAGTAACTTGCCCGCTATTATTTTTTAGCAACTCTCTTTTCATCTGTCTAGGAAAAAAACTAAATTAATAAATTTATCGAGAAAATCGTCTTAATACGTTAGCAGTTGCTCCTCGTAAAGAAAGCTGATCAAAATGACTTGTATTATCCCAAAACCTGTCTTTTTCGTGCGGCTTTAAGCATGCAAAATCACGCGTTGGGTAGTACAGTGCAGTATTATCTCCTCTGTTAAGATCATAAAGTCGATACACATTCGGTTTTCCATTCCATACATCATTGACAAGTCTCATCGATGTAAAATAAACGTGTCCGTGATTGTCACAAAAATAAACATCCTTATTTCCTAACTGTCTTCCTTCAGCATCTTGTGGGATTAACTGAAACGCAGGTGTCGAATCGAGAAAATCTCCACTATCGTCAGCAACAACGCCGATGTTTCTGTCAGTATAATCTAATTCAGCAATTTTTCCGGGCTTGATATTGAAAAATCCTCGAGTAGTAATTAAAGGAATAAGATTATGTTTTGATCGGTCTTCAATTCTTACTGAGGATTCGTTAGGTATTTTTATTTTTATACCATTATAATTTATAGACCTTCTGCCATTATATTCTGGCTGGAGTTTTCCCGGGTGAATTTCTTCCCAATGCTCTTCTTCATATACTCTTCCATCAACAGCAACTCTGCCGTTAGGAGTGTCATAGACTTGAGCCGATACTTTACTCTCTAATCCGGTTAAGCCGGCACTTGCTAAAGCAAAAAATCCTGCAGCAATCCAATTTCTTAATTTTTTCGGTATCATCTTTCTTACCTTTCTAAAGGAGATAGACTATTTAAATCTTTTTATTTTTTATTATTGCCTAATAGTAACAAATCAAACAAGAAGGAAAATAACAATTTTGTAGAGTGCCGAATAGCCGTAATCATCGAGCATCTTATGAATAGATTGCAGATTTCCATAACCCCCCCATCCAGATCCTCCACTTTGTACAACTCCTATAAGATATCTTCCTTTAAACAATCCACCACCGCTTTGCCCTCCCCAGGGATTTCCCGTCGCAGTTAATGAATCTGTTCCAGTTGTTTTGTCAACTCCGGTAACGCTGCAGGTGGTCTGTCTGAAATTATTTGTTCCTCCCGGACAACCAATCCTCACTACAGAGTCTCCTTTCTTAACATAATCTATGGAAGGCGCAATTTTCACATACCCTCTTTTTTTGATTTCTTCAAGTTGCTGGACATTTGGACGCAGTTCAATCAATGCAAGATCCTTTGTTGAATCGTAATCATATCCTCGCGAAGAATATGCAACAACAGTTCCAGCAATTCCCCTCCCTCCATATTCATCAGTTGAATACGCTTCATTTGTTAATGAGTTTAAATAAACTGTTCTTGAGCTGCCTTTTCCACTGACGCAGTGCGCGGCAGTTATCACATACGGTTTGTCATTAAGATATCCGACTAACGTTCCCGAACAGCTTGATAAATCAACACTTGCGCGCAACGGACTTCTTTTTAATTCTATTTCAGTTAATTTTGCTTCCAGACTTGCAACATTATTTTTTACATCATCAGATAATGTTTTCTGTTCATTATCAACAAGCTCAGTATATAATTGCCGTGAACGAGGAGAAAGCTGATTAAATGAAACGCTATTAGAAACAAGTGTCCCTTTGCTTCCTTTGTAATATTCAAGCGGGCTTTTCAATTGTCCCGGCGGAACAAACACATACCCGTTTTCATTCGTGGAGAAAATATCAACAGGGAGTTGTTTCCCATCAATAAGCAGTTCAGTCCTGAGTGCAACAGTTCCATCGCCATGCGTCACAGACCCAATCAATGCATTCGGATTGTAATAAAAATTTTTATTGTAACCGAAAAAACTTTTTTTATCCGGTCCGTAAAAACTATTCCCGCTTAACTGCAAAACAGAAATTTTCCCCTCATCTCCTTTTTTCAAAACAGCAAAACCGTCAATACCTTGAAACGATAACGTCTTCTTTCCCGGCTCAAGTTCATTTTTTCCTGCAGCATTCAATCCAATGCCAAATCGATTGCCTGCAAGAATATTAATGACAGGACCTTGTCCTTTATCGGAGAGAGATGCAATCTGAGTATTGGTCACCATTAGTGAAGATCGTGTAAGTGAATTTGTTGCACTGGTGTCAAACACCAAATCAATCTCTCCGTTAGCAACAGGATTAAACACAGAAAAATCAACTTCATTTTTATCGTTTAAGAAAACTGCAACTTTGTCCGTAAAATAACTTCGCACTTTTCCATTTTCATACACATACATGATGCTTGTCTGTTTCGTATTATAACTCCCTGAAGAAACTTCCTGCAACGTTTGGAATTTCCCTCCCGGCGTCGCCAAAAATCCAGCATCTTTTGTTTTGATTTCAAGAATGCCGCGCACTTCCTGCGGATTTTCCACAGTAGGAATAACCTGCGAGCCGGCAGCGACACTCATGATAATTTTATCTTTTGCATATTCAACAAGAGAATTTTCTGTAAGCATGACGCGATAGCCTCGTAAAATATAATTCGCTCCTTGGGTGGTAAACGTAGTTCCTTCAAGAAGATTTCCTTCTTTGTCAGATATAAATTTAGAAATTTTTTCAGCAGTGCTCTTGATCTTAAACTCCTTGCCATGTATCTTGACAGCACCATCTTTTGTAAATTCAAAAATAAATGTGTCTTTTTCAATTCTAACTTTTGTTCCTTCCAGTAAAAAATATTTTTTCCCTTCAAGTTCAATCTCTTTATCTTCTCCGAATGTAAAAGAGCTTCCCTCTTTGAGATTGCCGTTTTCATCAATGATTAATTTGGGAGGATTTGATTTTTCGTAGGAGATCTTAAAATCTTTTCCGTTTACCTTAATTGTTTTTTTTGATCCTTCTTCAACAACAGAGATATAATTTTTTAATGAAGATAACGTTGAACTGTCAACAGCCTCAAAGATAACATGTGTTTCAACCGAAGGAGTTTGAATGAGTATCCCTTCTTTTGTTTTGATGTTGACATTTTTTGTCAGAAAATAATGAGGTTTACCCACCAGAGATATTTTTTGCACAAATCCTTCCTGCGTGGGATCATTTTGGACAAAGATCCGATCTCCTATCTGTATCTGAGAAGCGTCTTTATTGATAGTCAAACCTTTCTCTATAAGTAATTTTTCTTCTTCAGGTGTTAGTCCTTGAATCAAAGATATGCTGATAATGACCAGCATGAGTGTTACTAAAATTTTCTTCATCCCATCTCCTCCAGCTTAATCGCAAAATAAAACTGATAATCCTCGTTCAGGATTTTCGATTGCTCATCTCTCACCACAAAAACCAGATTATTTTTTTCAGCAGTATCAAGAATCTGAAAATGCAATTGATAGTCTTCACTGATAGAATACAGGCACGTCGCACACACAGCATCAGTGCGTTTCATTTGTTCATCCATGAGCGCGGCAACAGCATCGTGAATCGCTCCAAGTCGTACAGGAATTTCACTTTCAAAAGAGCGAATAGAATAGCGGCTCTCTCCTTTTTGTATGGAGAGCGGATAATCGACAGTGAAAATAACCTGTTCATCTTCAATACTCGTCTTTGTTTCCACATTTTTTTCAGTAATAGTATATTCATCAAACTCATCAGGATCAATGCAGAAAGGAACCATAAAGTCCATGTACAATGACAGCTGTTCTTCAATTGTTTTCTTTGACGGCATATAATTTGTATTGTCATATAAATAATACGCAACACTCTCTTCTAACGCTGGTTGTGGTACTTCAATATAACCGCCGGATCTTCCGATAGTATAGAGAGCTTCCTCCCCAACATCGTGAATACAATTACTGACTTGTTCATACAACGGCTGTATCTCAGGATTAACTTTTTGTAAGGTAGGATTCAGTAAAAAATATCCAACAATAACGCCGACAATTATCAATCCAATAATAATATAGGCAGAGAGCTGCGCTTTTTTTCCAAATAATCCTTGTTTCATCGTAATCTTAAAAACTGAAGTCAAATCCACTGGTTTTCTCCGCGGTTTGCATCAGATAAGGCCGTACAATGATGGAACAGCTGTTTGGATTTGGCTGATTGTCATATTTGTCTTTGCATCTGATGTAGACGTTTTTGTTGACAACCCATTCAGCAGTATGGACTTTGAAATCGCTGCTGCTCATGTGTATTCCCGATTCGATTTCAAAATTGCAGTCTGTGTTGGAGTAACTGCATTCCGATAGTTCGTCGGTGATTATGGTAAGATCTCCTTCTTTGTACGCGCGGATTACCATCGGTGCCTTTCGGTCAACTTCCACATTGAATTGTGTGGAACCGTACGCAGCATTTCCTCCGAGATCAATGCATTTAAAATAATACACATAATTTCCCTGCGGCAAGTCCTGTCGTTGCGTATGCGTTGATGAACGCGTATCAAGGAACAACACATACTCTTCATCTTTCGGAGGAGGAAGACCGTCTGGTGAATTGTAATAATAGCACAATGCCTCTCCATTCTTATATCCATTATCAGTTTTTATTTCAAGGAAAACAGGAAGAACGTCTGTTGCTCCTCGTATAGTTGTGTTAGGACTAATCTGAAGAATATTCAAAGGTTGCGTGCCGATAACAGTGTACGGATAACTTTGCTTGTTTTCATTTCTATCTCCTTCAGCAGCCCATGGTTGGTCTTTGCATTTAAAATAATAATTATTTTCTTTTCGATCGTTGATGCCCGTTAATGTTGTCTTGCAAGTGTACACCTGTTGACTGTTCATCTCCCACAATTGAGTAGAACATTTCATGGCATTTTCCATGTTCTTGTAGTCACGATCTTCTCTGCTCCATTTGCATTCACTCGGCTCATTCACATAGACTTCTAATTCTATAGACGTCTGATTAAATTTAACAGGATTGTTCGTTGGAATATTGGTGTTGACAATTAAAGGAGGAGTTGTATCAGGGCCTTTCTCGACGCAAAAGCTCACCGAGTAGGCATCTTGATTAAAATTACCATTTGCATCTTGGCATCGGACAAACAGCATATACTCGCCATCATTTTTGAGTTGAGGTGCAACTGCATTGATAGCAGCAGGCCCCGGCAATGAAAGTTTTTCAGTATGGTTGTAACTAAACAAATTATCTCCTCCGACAAAGTATTGCATTTCTTCAAATCCTTTTGTCAGGTTATAATCGATTTTGCATTGGGAAGGTTCACCCAGGCCAGTTGAACTATCGCGGGTCGTAAATGTAAATTCTAACGGAAAAAATGCTTTGATACATTCTTGATTATTTGGTTGTATAACAACGCCCGTAGCGGGAGGTCGAATAGAAGTATCCGGAGTAAAACTATGATCTTTGCTAACCTCAAGCATTTTTATGAGTGGAGAATTGACGTCGTGCGGATTTTTCCAGATGCACTGTTGCTCTTCAGTTCCTGGATTAATAATATCACATGCCTGCCCTAAACTCTTGCACATGTATTCAGAACAATGTTCATATTCATTGCATAACTGGCAATCTTCGCCACCGATTGGAGCTTCCCAGGGCAAACAATAAAACTCAACAACTTCTTCGCTTGATTTTGCATACGTCAATAAAAATATCGCAGTCGCAACTCCTAATCCGACAAGAATAGCGGGCGTCTCTCCAATAGCGTCTTCTAATAATCCTGCAACTGCACCGCCCACAGCGCCGGCAATCGCGCCCCACATTGCACCATCATCTCCGCCGGCATAACTCCCGATTGCTCCAAATAGTGTTGCACCAATACTTCCTTTCTGAATGACTGATTGCCAACTTATTCCTCCAAATACATCCGTAATATCAATGCCGCCTCCGCCACCACCACCTCCGCCTCCATCTCCTCCTGGATTATCCACTCCCGGCGTTGGCGTCGGCTGTCCCGGTGTTGGTAATCCACTTCCACTTCCTGGAATGTCTGTGCCACCCGGCGTTATCTGTGTCGAACCTCCAGGCAATGTCCCTGGATTTGGCGTCGTCGTTGTTCCACCACCACCCGGATTTGTGCCGCTAGAACTAGAACTTCCCGTCGGACAATTCGGTCCGGTACATTGCGCACTGACAAAACTCAATGAAACATTCAGTGCAAAAAAAGCAACAAGGATGTTCATGATTAAGAATGTACCCGAGAGTTTTTTTCCGAATATTTTTTGTTGTATGTTTTCTTTTTTCATTTTTCACTTATTGATTGAACATTTTATTTTCATTGGTTGTTGAAGTTGTCGAAGAGGATGAGCCTGATGTTGAACTCGGAGAACCTGTTGATGTTCCTGAACTACTCGATTCAATTGCGACTGATGTTGTTTCTGAACTTTCCTGAACATCTTCTAATACTCCGGTAACAATATTTTTTCGCGAGCCGTTTTGTTTCCACGCAATGCCATCATCAGTATATCGTCCTGCGATATTTGTCTTCGCACCACAATCTCCGAGCGAGACACACACTTTATTCATGCTGGTGACCCAGCTTGTTTCAAGTACATCACAATTTTCCTCGCATGTTTTTGTTCCAAAAATATCTGTATTGAAATTGACAACTTGTTTTGAATTTCCGAGGCTGCAGATTTGTTTTGCATTGCTGTCTTTCCAGAATTCAAGGCCCGGAGGATAATTTGGCAGGCAGATATGTCCTCCTGCTAATACTCCTTTATTTTGATTTTCAGTGTCTGTGCTTGTTTCACTGCCTATTGCCGTCGAGCTGGCTGAGCCGCTGCCATCGTAATGAACACCGCTTGCCCATAGGCAATCTCGCCTGTCAGTATTCAGGCAGTCTTCTTCCTCTAATTGATCAATGCAGTCAGTCCAACGATTGACCCGGCACGCAGCCTCGATAAAATCAGAATTTTCATGAGCTTGTTCAATACATACTTCGTTTCTAAAATCAGCACACGGCTCAATGGTCTCTTCTCCCTGGATACAGACATGCCTGAAATATCGATTGCCGACAGGATCTTGTCCGCTTCCTCCCTCACCAATTGACTCACACCAGCTTTCTCCATTTTTGTAGCTCTTTCCGTTTTTTGTGTTATAACAATTTAAATCCTTGCAGATAAAATCTCCATATGCGGCATTTCCTTTTCCACACACACTTCCCTTCAGGTAATCACAATTGCCGCACGTTTTCGAGTTTATATTTCCATTGCCAGGGCCACAGGAATCAGGTTTAGTGACAACTTTTTTCCAATAACTTGAGTCTTTGCTGTACACGCGGTTTCCGTCATAAATATTTGCAGCATTGCCACACGTATCTTTAAAATATACTTCATCTTTCCCGTCAACACAAATAGTTTCTTCCGTCGGTCCGCAGTTAGTGGCAAGTTCGTCCGCCGTGCACAAATAATCTTTGAAGAACTCTGCTTCTTGGGTGATATTCCCTGCTTTTGTGGAGTCAAGGCATTCTTGTCGCGTCATGAATTTGCATGTTCGCTCGCCGTCAATCTCAAAAACACATGCGCCTTTATCAGATGCCTGCGCAAGTAAAATGCACTGCACTTCATCAGTAACATCTTTTTTGAAATTAGTCTCCAGGCCATATATTCTCGACAATCGTTTGCATCGGGTTAACGTTACAAAACTTGCCTGATCGCCGATCATGCAGCATCCTAATTCACATTGCGGAATTTCTTCAGGCTCACCATCAATCCAGGTCCCTTCCGAAATCTCGCAGACTTTTTGCGGCGTATTGTCCATACACAATCCCTCATCAGTATCGACACAGACGCCTAATTTACAGAAGCTCGTCGCATCACATGACGTCGGTGTCTTTCGATAATTAAGATCACAATCACTTTCAATCGTATTCTGGCACCATGCGCCTGAGAGTGTTCGTTCACAGCAGACGTTAAACGTTGATTGTGAAAAAACCAGCATCGCAAAAACACTGATACAGCTCAGCAAAAAGAAGGTTACAACTAGTTTCTTCACAACATGGTTTTGGTTTATCATCTCTTTTTTCATCTTACGTAAACTTGTCAATTTCAATCCATCCCGGAGGAATAGGAATGCTTTTGACTGCGAACATAAATTTTTTATTACTCTCTCGGTCAGTTAAGATATATACTTTTGTCTCATCACCTTCTTTTATTTTTTCCACTTTGATGTTTCTGTTTTTGTACATGAGCGACGTAGTATCCACGTCTCCAAACTTCGCTTCAGAGTTTATTATCTCGCTTGCAAGAATCACAAACTCGTACAGAGGAGAACCCATTTCGGTTTTAATAGTTTTATATGTTTCTCGATTATCATTCTTTATGATTGTTATGTCCACCTGTGCGCTTCCAATGACACTGTGAGGAGCAAGCTCGACCTGTACTGTCGCCTCTTTAAAAGTTATATCATTACCTTGTCGCTCAAGTGCAGTCTTTATTTCATCCAAGCATCCCGCAAGATGTGGCTGTACATACTGTGCAAGCGCTTCTTCAACAGAATGTTTCAGCAGGGGTTTTTGCATGACGCAGGTTTTAAAAGACTCATCAGTATAACACAAATACTCCAGTTTATTTCCTTCGTACAGATAATATAGTTCTGGTTCAATTACTCCTCCTTGCATCATGACTATATCGCTTCCTTCTTCGAGCGACACCTGCATGCATTCTTCCAATTGTTCCACAGGAGACGTTCCCAAGAATAAATCCGCAATCGCAGTATTTCTAAAAAACAGCAGAAACACTACAATGAGTATCAACAGCCCTAATATGATAAAAATCGTTACTTGCGAGCGTTTGGATTCAGGAAATCGTAATAAATTGATAACTGAATACTGACGCGAGTTTCCTCTTTTCTCTCCCAAATTTTTTTCACCCATTTTTATTTTTATTCAACGATAAATATATTTATAAATGTAATCACGTCGGCGTCACCTTCACGATTGTTCCTTTATTACCATAACTGTCTTTGCATTGCACATAATATGTTTTCAGTAGCCACGGAGCAAAATGATCCTTATTATCTCCTGACATTTTTGTTGCATTTGCATATTCAAAGTTTCGCATGAAAGAGTATTTGCATTCTGCCTTTTCATTGGTAATGACTTTCAATCCAAAATCATAATACACGCGGGTTACTTTCGGGCCGAATTTATCAATGTCAATAGTAAACTGTGTTGAGTTTTGCGCAGTGTTTCCGGCAGCATCTTCACAGAATAAATTAATGGCATAGGTTCCGCCGATAAGGTTCAGTGTATATTCGTGTTTGGTTGATCCATTACCGCTATAACTAAAGCTGTCTCCATAGCCGTTTCCATCCCACCGGCACATAGCTTCTCCTCGCAATGCGCCTCCTGATGTGCGGGCGCGCAATTTCACCGACGTTGGTTCAACACCTGAAGTTATAACTTCATCACGCTTCGGAATAACTTCGTCAATAACAAGAGGTGAAGTCGAGGTTTTCAGTTCATAAAAGAAACTCTCGCTCATCGTATTCCTTTCTTCTGATGCAAGCCATGGCTGATCCTGGCATTTGACAAAAAACTTTGTGTTATTTTTTAATCCGGTCAATGTACTCGTACATTTCCAGCCATATTGCGTGAACGTGTTCGGATTGGTCTCGCAGGTTAAAGGATTATTCATCTCATCAAACGAAACATCATGTTCACTCCATCTGCACTCGCTTGGTTCATTCACATAAACAATGACTTCTTTTTCTTCAGCACCGAACTGAACAAAACCGCCGGACGAAGGCTGCACGAGCGTGACGCGCGGAGGAGTGAGGTCCGGACCCGGCTTGATGCACGTGTGAATATGATACGGATCAGGATTTACTTTTCCGCTTGCGGTCTTGCATTTGACATACAGATCCCAGGTGCCTAAGGATGTGATTTGCTCATCAGTTAAATTATAGACGTTCTTAAATGCCTCAGGATTTGGAAAAAATAATTGTGCAACATGCGCAGGCAAAATATAATTTCCTTTTGCTCCAAATACTGCGCTCATGTCGTCATAGCCATCGTTGGAATTATTGCCGATTCTGCAGCGTGCAAACGGATCCACTTTGATGCCAAATTCGACGCTGGTATACGGCTCAATACATTCGCCAGTTGTTGCGTTCACAATGTCAAATCCGTTTTCATTGACGTTTTCATATTTGTAGCCAGGCGATATTGCATTTTCAAAGACGCTGATCTGTGGAAGCGTCTCGTTTGCAGGTCTGCTCACACATAATTCATTGCCAGTTCCTTTATTGATCAACTGGCATAAACTGCCCAAGCTTTCACAGCGATATTCGGTGCACGGAACATCCAGCGTATTGCACTGATTGCATTTCTCTCCTCCGGCTGGCGGCTCCCAGGGCATGCAGGTAAAATCAATGTCAACATACATTACCCAGCATGTTGCAAATAAAAATCCGAGTAATGCAGCAACCATTGCCGCCATAATACTTTGCGTGATGACATATGCAATCAGTGCCGCAAGCATTGCAACAAGCATTGATAGATCCGGAGGATCTCCATTGTCCTCAGTTTCTATTTGTGCATCAATGGCAGCCTGAATACTTGAGGCCGCGCTTGTAAACTGTGAAAGCCCGGTTGAACCGGCAGACAAAGCATCTAAATTTCCAAACACAGAGCTGTCATTCTCACTCGTTAAAATTTTTAATAATAACGGAGAACCATATGCTCCCGACGCGCCCATTAATTCTTGTTCAAATGCAGAATGATTTGACGATTCTTTTAAAACTTCTGGTAATAATGAAGGATCAATTGACTGGAAAAAATCCGCATTGCCTGGTGACGCTGGTTTTTGTCCCGGTTGCGGTCCTGCATAACCGGAAAAAGTATTTCCGATTCGTGGCGCACCTTTGACCGTGTATCCACCGTCGCTGAAATCTCCAACATAATTTATTTCAGCACCGCAGTCTCCCAAACTGGTGCAGAAATCATTCATCTCACTCGTAAAAGATTCAGTGCTGCACTTGCAGTTATCAACACAGATACATCCTAATATACAGCAGTACCATGTCTGAGTGCAGCGCTGTGTTGCAGCACTACAAATACCGTCGGCAGAACTTGCACGATAATAATCAGGGTTAACGGTTTGATCTTCATTGAGAATATCTTCTTCAAAATTCAATTCAAATCCCGGAGGATAATTTGGCAGACATACCTGGAAATTAAAACTACCTGCCATATCAATATGTTTCACTCTGCAATCAGGATTTTTAGTACACTGGCTCACCATTTTGTCAACAGCACCTTCCTGATTATAACTTAAACACGTTCGCCATTGATTAACTCTGCACGCTGCTTGGCTAAAGGAGCCCCCATCATCGAGTGTCGCATCTTCCTGAACACAGATTTCGTTTCTAAAATCAGCACACGGTGCTAATCGTTCCGTCCCAAAATAACAGATATGTTTGACGTGTCTGCTTCCAACCGGGTCTTTTCCATCGCCGATTTTCCCGTCATAGGTGCACCAGGACTCTCCGTTTTTTCGATCCAAGCTTCCATCACCGTCAATATCGCAATCAACCTCCCTGCACTCGACCACATCATCTTTTTCTCTGCAATAATTTCCGTTGAATAAATCACAATCATTACTGACTTCCTCTTTGTTGCCGCACGAATCAAACCAGTACACATCTTCCTCATTTTCAACGCATCCTTTGTGATCGCGCGCAACACAGGTCGTATTCAGTGCAGGGTCTGAACAGAATTTTCCTTCCCGATTAAAATGTGCCTCGCTGCCGGTTCGTGAAACGCATTCCTCTAAGGTGGTGAACACACATTTTTTTTCAATCCTGCCGTCTTCACTTTCTGAATCGAAAACACACGCGCCTTCTTTATCTTTTTCAACATTAAATAAACATTCTAGTTCAGTATCTGAGTTCTCATCAAATCTCCATTCAGTCAATGAATCAGGATGTTCCGTGTTTCCTTCAAATTTGCAGTTTTGCTCTGTTGTCCATTTTGCTTGGTTCCCTAAAATACAGCATCCTTTTTTGCACTCCTGCACATTACACTCAGCGCCTTGCGTGAACGTGCCATTCACTCGTTCGCAATCTCGACGGGAAGTTGCCATATTGCACAGTCCTGTGTTGTCGCTGATACAGCAGCCAATTTCACAAAAATTCGTTGCTACGCAATCAGTCGGTGCAATGATAAACGCAGGATTGCATTGATCAGATGCAGCCATCTGACACGTATTTCCCGACACCGTTTCTTCACAACACACACTTCCTGCAGCATCAACCATTTCAACGCCAGTGCTGACACCGTTTTGTGAAAAAGTATCACTCACCTGGTAAAAAATATATGAGATTGCAAAAATATGAGTGATGAGAAGAAATATTTCCAAGTAACTTATTCCCGCTTTTTCCGTCAATAAATTGTTTGTGTGTATCATCTCTTTTTTATTTTTTAGTTTCATTTAATAGCCGCTCGGCAACGGACAGCTTCGAGCCGCAAATGCAAATGCCTGCTCACTGGATCGTTCCGTTACTTTATAGACAATATTTGATTCTCCGGTTATAAAACTCTCGATGTCATACGAAGGATACAGTATCATATATCCCAATTCATCAAAGTTGCAGTATAAACTTTCCTGATTTGTTATTTCCATTGCAATCTCCGCCAGATTATACAGCGGATGAGCAAGCGTTATTTTAAAATGATCAAAATTCATCACCTCTTCTTCACGGGCCATGTTAAATTTTTTATCAACAGTAATGACAATAGTTTTTGGTTGCAATAAGGTCGTGATAACAAGCGGTGTGCTTTCAACATCGTATCGACTGCTAAGACTTCCCTCCAGCTCAAAAAAACAATCCTGCACACGCGGAGTAATATATGCAGTTATTTCATTTTGGATATGTTCGATCAAGAGCGGCCGTTGATTAATGCAGGGCTCATAATATTCAGAAGTATAGCACAAATAGACAATATTTTCTGAATTATAGCTGAGATATCCTTTGGGAGCAATGTCTCCTCCTTGTTTGCTTAAGATTGCAATTGCGTCTTCCACTGCTTCCTGAGTACACGATTCAATAAATGGCTGCGGCGTTTTATCGTCGAGAATTTTGATGTCTGGTTTTTTTATCAAAAGAAAAAGGATTGCAAGTGCCACCACAAAAATCAGTCCAATGATGATGAAAATAGTAATTTGCGATTTTTTCATGAATCTCGCATGCTTAAAAAAACTTATTTCAGCATCCATAGATTCACTCCCTCTTTTTTTATGCGCACCACTTCGTGGTCAATCGTCAGTTCCAGAAGACATTTTTCAGCAGTGTTCCAGCTAACTCCAAGAAATTTTGCAAGCTCTGAGCTTGTTATCACCTTCTTTTCCCCCAGCAATTTGAGGACCTTTTTTCTTAACTGGTCATTCATATGATTAGACCTTCTAAATTACATAATGATAATGATACGATAATCACTATTAATAGTCCTATGAATATACATAGATATATAAATGTTTTGGAGAAAAAATAAAAGTTCAGAATTATCACGCACTCTGCGTATCAGGATAGGTTATATCTACTTTTACTTGATCCATATCACTCTTATCATAAGTGATAATACTTCCCCAGAAATCTTTGTAGATATTGGATCCCATGCTCTGTAAAGATGATGTTGCATTTACCTTATTAACACCAATACCATCTTCGGCAGCCGAACCTTCTTCCAAAGTGACAATCAATGTGTTATATTTTGTATTTTTGTCTTTTTCTTCTATAACTATAACTGCAGGATCATAAACAGGTTCACCAACATAAACATTAACAGTATGTAGATTTATCTTAATCTTATCTTTTATTCCGATACTATAGAGCATAAAATCTAATTCTTCAATATGCATATTTATCTGACTTGAAGATCCCTTAGTATCAAAGCTAAATCCATTAATTTTCCAGTTTCCATTATCATCAATTTTTTGAAAACTGATTGAAGAATACCCATCACCATCCGGAATCATCAAGTTAGATATTTTATTTCCCATGCCATCCCAGTTAGCAAGATTAATCTCTAATGGTTCATAGAACATTATTTTAGCTCCTAAAGAAGTTTGTATAGTTGGATAGACGATCATATTTCCAGAAATACTATCACCATAATTTAATCTAACCTCATAATTTTCAGTTGCATTATTGGCGTTACCCTTCAAATAAACAGTATATGTGAATCTTCCACCAACATTCATCCTTCCAACTCCATCAGAATCCCACACAGTATCATAAACAGTTCCATTAACTACATCGGTAAATCTAACATAATCCTGTGAAAAACCACTTGATGAATTTTTAACTGAGCTCAATTTCAATAAATAACCATAATCCTCATTTCCAACAACAACATAATCACCATACTTTATAACTCCCATCTCAGCAACGCTGATATTCCTTTTATCATCGTCTTTCATTAATTCCAATTTTCCTCCGACCGATTTTGCAAATGTAGTCTTGAGCCCATATCCACGATGCTCATTAAATGAAATCATCATCTTATCATTGCCATCATTATAAATTTTTATTAATTCTGTTTTTGTTGATGAGTTTGCAATACATGCTCCGTCTTTGCAGCTGTTAGGGCATTTGTAGTTTTCATCTCCTTCATATATTCCGTTTATACAGACATATTCTGTTACATATTCTCCATCCGCAAATGTTTTACAAACATCATATTTTCTTCCATTATCTCCGAACGTAGGATCGTTGGGAAATTCAACATACCCCTTCACCTCATAATTCTTCCCACCATCACTATCGGTACATGATGTAATTCCGGAATCACAATCAGAATCTTTGCTATCAATTAATCCATCTCCATCATTATCTTTTCCATCAGAGCAAATAACTACAGATTCATATTCTTTTTTTATTTCATCATCAGTCAAAGTATAATCCCAAATCTTTAATTCATCAAGTGATCCTTTCAGAAAATATCCCCTATCGTCTCGTCCGATATCTCCAAACTGCAACTCATTGTTAGCCAAAAGTGTTCCGCTGCCAATTTTAACTCCGTCCTTATAGAAAATAACTGAAGTTCCATCTCTGACAATATCTATATAATGCCAGCCAGACATCCCTCCATGTTTAACACAAACTACTGATTCTCCTTTAGATTTTTTATTTTGCACATAACGGTTTTCATAGCAGAGATCTTTATCAGTAAGATATACGCCATAATCAACTCCAGAATTAGCTGTCCAAGGGTCTTTCGTACCTCCGAGGACAATTCCATATTCTCCTTTTTTAGTATAGTCAATCCAGAAACTTATAGTATGTAATGTTCCAAACAATTTAGAGTCCTCTGTAAGATAGACATAATCATCCTTTCCGTCTAATTGCACTGCCTGACCAATTTTACCCTCAACAAATTTCGGATTTCCATAGCCGTTTGAGGTTTTACCATACACATTTTCAAAAGTATTATCAAACTTCCAATACGCAATAAATCCATTTGAAGAATCACCTGAAAAAGGATCTAAACTTCCGAGCTCTCCCGTTCCATCTTCATAATCATAAGAATTTGTTTCATAATTTTTCCACGCAAAAAATAATCCGACGACCAATACAAGAATGATAACAATAAAAATTAAATTTCTATTAAAATCCCGCTCCCTCTTCCCTCTTCTCATAATAATAATAATATATAAACTTATCGGATTTCGATGCCTTCCTCAACCGCAGTTCTAACAATGCCAATCTGCTTTTTCTTTTTCTCAAATTCTTCGGGAGTATAACAAAGAATATCCATTGCAGCAGGAATATCTTTTTTTAAAAAATAAACCTTTCCATGTCTTTCTTCAAGATTAGAATTTTTAAAATCTTTGCTGATAATCAAAAAATCATAGTCGCTATTTTTTTTTGCAGTTCCTTTTGCGTGCGAACCAAATAAAAAAATTTTTGAGTGCGGAATTTTCTCCCGTATTTTTTTGACAAATAATTTTACAATGTTATCTGTTTTTGTATCCATGTTAAAACTTCCTGAGCCCATTTCAAATGTTCTCGTGCTTTATTTTTAGTATAATAATCATCAGGCATTGATGGCGCTGCTCCAGGATACCTGGAAAAAGTATATGCTACACTAAGTTTTCCGGCAACCATTATTATTTCATCGGGGGCATTTACAAGGCGGCATAATTCCACTAAATCATGAATTTTTAAAGGAAGAGAATTATTCTTTTGAATGTAAAGGGCTTTCAATCCTTTTTCAACAGCCTGCTGACACCAAAAAACAGAAGCATAATAATCTGCACTGGTAAAACTATTTTCTGCAGTTAATAAATCCCGTTTTGCCTGCTCCCACCAGTTAAGAATTTCTTCTCTCATAACAGAATAAGCATGACCCCACTTAAAAATATTCCTCTTTTAATCTTCAGTCTCAACTCTCGGCGCAAGAATAAAACTCAATTCAACTACGGGAGTTTTAAATTCCAGTCTTAATGGATAATCACTCGAAAAATTAATTATTGTCTTGTCACTTAGTTTTGTTCCTTTGATCATCTTCTGTAGGTATTCAAGGGAATACTTTGATTTTGATTCTTCCGCCTGGATATTGACTTCATCAGTAAACTCTGATTTAAATGAATTAAGAGAACCCTTTGCCTGGATGGTAAATTTGTCTGCCATAGAAATAAACGAGCAGGAATCAGCAACAATACTGCAATCTTCAATGGCCTCGCTAAAGTCCAACGAGCTCATTTCAATTTTGCTGGCAAATTCCAGATGAGGAATAGGTTTTTCCTCACTTTCAACGTCAATCAGCGCTAATTTGAATTCCCGTCGGACTTTATCCTGTATCACGATAATAAGTTCATTGTCTTCCTGAGATAAAGTAAGACCACTCCCTGCTTTTACTCTCCGTAACACTGCTTTGAAATTTTCCAAACTCACTCCCAACACTTCTTCGCGCTCAACTTCAAGCTGAGAGAATGAAGAGGAAGGCATCTTAAAGACAATCATTGCAACATTTGCCGGATCAATTGCCGTGATGCTCAGTCCCTCTCTGCTTACTTTAATCCTCACTTCCAATACTAACTCTGAAAGTATGTTAATAACCTCTGAAAATAATTTTGGGTTCTCAATTCGCAGTAGCATGATTCCTCCGCAGTATAAACCGAGTGTCTATAGTAACTTTAACATCTATTCTTTCCAGAGGCGTGTCAATAAAGGATTCTATTGTTTGTAATGTTGGAGCAATATCTTCCGGCGTGCTCGGAAAAAATTCCAAAGGTGCATGATCCTTAACACGAGTAACATCATAAACATGAATAAAACATATTGAGTGATGACAATACCTCAAGCAAGGAAGTTCTAATTTCCAAAATTCCTTTTTATTAACGATAAATCGCGGTCGTTCTTCAGTTCTCTCATTAGCTAATTCATCAGGCACAGGGAATCTCAATATATTCATTTCTCCTAACAGATGGTCTCCTCTCTTTGAAGCCTCAACCATCATTTCATAGAGGATATTCGCATTTTCATGAACTGCTCGGTATTGATAATCCTCCATTTTATCTCCTTAGTTTATAAAACATCAATCTGCTTTTAAATATTGTTGTAAAGAATAAGCTATTATTTAAATTTGAAAACATCTGTATTCTAGAAAATGGAAGAGGCAAAAAAAGAAGTAAAAGAAACGGAAGAAAAAAGCGAGAAAAGTTTTAAAGAGCAGCGCATCAGGGAAATAACATTTCTGTATTATTCGCGTTCTGATGTAAAAAAAGCCCTGTTTGAATTTGCAAAAAATAGAGAAACAGTCCCCCGATACTTCGAAGGATTTGGAAAACGGCCTGACAGTTTTCAGTATGAATCAGATATACTTGAGCAGGTGAAAAAAGGCGCAACGTCATTTCATTGTTCAGAAGAACTATGGTCAGATCCCTTGGAATTATCAACCGGTCTGGCGCGGCAGGAATTAGACAATATGAGAACGGGCTGGGATTTATTGATCGATATAGACTCGCCTTATTTGGAATACAGTAAAATCTACGCACATCTCATCGCAGAATTGTTGGGGTTACATAACATAGAAAATTTTGGTGTCAAATTTTCCGGATCAAAAGGATTTCATTTTATCATTCCCTGGAAAGCATTTCCGAAAGAAATCTATAATCAGCAGACAAAGGACATGTTCCCTGAATGGCCGCGCATCATCTGCCAGTATCTGGCTGAAACAATAAAGCCGAGGTTAGCAGAGAAAATCTTCGCAGATTCGACACTGAAAGAGCTTGCTGAAAAGACAGGAAAAAAAGAATCAGAACTTATCGTGAATGAATGCTTGTCTTGCCAGAGGAATGCGACGAAAAAATACGAGGTCACGCTGGTATGCACTAATTGCAAAAATCTGGGAGAAGTCGTGAGGATAGAAACCAATAAAAGAGTGTTAAAATGTCCTGAATGCAGAAAGCCATTAATAGAAAAATCCCGACGGGAAGTTCTGTTTTGTGAGTATTGTTCCATTAACTCGGTGAAAAATCCTGAATTATTTGCAAAGGCAAGAAAAAAAACCGAACTGTTGATAGATGCTGATCTAGTGCTTGTTGCTCCGCGTCATTTATTTCGGATGCCTTATTCATTGCACGAAAAAACCGCTCTTGCTTCCATCGTCGTTGACAAATCAGATATTCCAAGCTTTGAAATTACTCATGCAAAGCCGTTTAAAATGACTATAAAAAATTTTTATCCTGATGCAAAAGAAAACGAAGCAAGAGAGCTCATTTTGCAGGCATTAGACTGGCACGAACAAAAAGAAAAAACAGAGCACACGGTGAAAGATAAGAAAGATGCTGCGTCTTCTTCATCTCTCTCCAATCAATCAAAAAAAGATTTCAGCAAAATAACAATTCCCAACCCTTCAAATGAAATTTTTCCGCCGCAAATACAATTATTGTTAAAAGGTCTCAAGCAAGATGGCAGAAAGCGTGCTTTGTTTGTGTTGTTAAGTTTTTTCACCTCCTTAGGAGTTCCTCATAATGAGATTGAGAAAAGAATAGATGAATGGAACCAGAAAAACGCCATGCCGCTGAAAAAAGGATATGTCATAAGTCAATTGCAATGGTATAAAAGAAATCCCAATAGGCTTCCTCCAAATTTCAGCAATCCGATATACAAAGATTTAGGAGTTGATTTCCCCGATAAACTGTCATTACAAACAAAAAACCCTGTCAGCTATGCGATAAAAAAATATTTCATGCTGAG
>JBDKJQ010000037.1:0-3581 GCA_039796495.1 archaeon
ATCCTTTTGGGCAACAGGTTCGTGATTGCATGGAGCGGGCTGATTTTTTAATTGTGAATGATGGGGCTTTGGAAGATTCGGTGAAAAAGATTCAAGAGATTTGGGGGGAGATTAGGAAAAAAATCGATCTTTAATTTCTCTTACCAAATTTTATTATTCCTTTACCAAGAATGATTGCTCTTGTGTCGTCTAAATAACTATCATATGAACTTCTGCATGGGCCACAATTAGCCATGCCTGCAATAAAACCTGCAAGAGTCCCCACTTTATCGACATTTTCTATTAGATAACTTTTTGTATTATGGGTTGTATCAGTATCTGTAAACGCATTTCCAATAGATGCGATTGCGTAAGGAATTATTTCGTTTACATACGGAATCCAATCTATTATTTCTCCTCCCATACAACCAATAGCCATGCAGATCCCTATATCTGATAGCCGTATACTTGTTTCAAAGGCAAGATTCTTCAATCCAAATGTATCTGGATTCTCTGTTTTATCTTCAATTGTCATTGTGTAATAAGAGGGTTTCTAATACTTCTTGCGCAGTTTGAATTGTTTTTGCTGCTCCTTCTTTCTCTGGATTTACTTCAACAAGGTCCAAACCAGAAAGTTTTTTTGAAGTAGCAATTTGTTCAAGTAACGGAAAAACTTCTCCTCGTGTTAATCCCCAGTTGCCGGTGATTCCCGTTGCTGGCGCAACGCTTTGAGTAAATACATCAATATCAAATGTTGTGTAAACCTGCTTTGCTTCGCCAAGCAGATTTTGCAATTTAGGCTTTGCTTTACCACTTACAATATCTTGTTTTGAAATGTAGTTGATTCCTTTTTGTTTAATGAAATCCATTTCCCATGGTTCAAAACCTGGTTCCTTTTCAAGATCTCCGATATAACACCATTGTGGGCCTTTTAATTTTGTAACATTGTCAAGGCAAGGAATATCAAACTTATCCACAAAAGGTCGCATCCACATTCCATGGAAATTTTTAGATGGGCTTTGTGAATTGAGTGCTGAATCACAGTGGGAATCCCAATGAATTACTAACGCTTTATCAGGATTCTTCATTCGCTCAAGCCATGCTCCCAGTGTTGCGTAACTGATGCTGTGATCACCTCCGATTGCACATTGTATTTCTCCTGGCCCTATAGTTCCGTTGATATATTTTATAAGCCCTTTTGATTCTTTTGTAATTGTCGGAAAATATGCTTCATCAGTGACTATTGAAGGGTCAGAAAAATAGTAAGAATGTACTATAAGTGGTTCTCCCTCTTTCATCAGTCGCGTCATGAATTCTAAATCTAGGATTGATTCATATGCGTGTGCGACGCCTTCATTAGCCTCGTGAGTACCATTAGGATTATTTCGTGTTCCTAATCGAGATACTACTCCATACATGTTTTTTAGTTTCATTTTATTTATTTAACTCTATAGTAATAACATATTATAGGTCTATTTATCCTTGAGTGGTGTTGTATACTACCATATATTTATATAGGGAAACGATCTCTCTCACGTATGAACTTGAAGCATTTGAAAGAAATTGGTCTCAGCGACGGGCAAATAGCTGTTTACAAGGCAATTTTGGAATCAGGAGCGTGCACGCTTAAGAAAATACAGGAGAAAACCGGCATAGAACGAAGAAATATTTATGATATTATTACTAAGTTGGTTGAGAAAGGGCTGGTTGTGCACTCATTAGATCAGGGAATGAAATATTATTACTGCACGCATCCAAATAAAATTCGAGAGGAAATTGACGCGAAAAAACAAAGTCTTGCCATTTTAGAAGATCAGATTCCTGAGGCAATCTCGCTTTTTAATTCTCCTTCTCAGCCGATACAAGCAAAAGTTTTTCGAGGGGAAGAATCGATAAAATCCTTGTTGAACGAAGCGTTGGAATATGAATCAACTTATTGGCTTGGTGGAAGCAGTGGTATTGAAAGAGGCGGATTAAAAATCTGGTTCAGTCAATGGATGAGGCAGCGGGCACTTAAAAAAAGAAATATGTACGATCTTGCTAACTATAGTAGTTATTTGGAAGAGTATCCTCCATCTCAAAGAGAAAAAAACGCAGAGAGCCATTATCATCTATCTACTTTGCCAACTCATTTCCGTCTTTTTAATACTGTTTTAATTTTTGGGAATAAGATCGCACAAATTTCGTGGGAAGATACTCCTTTTGCATTTGTCATTGAATCAAAAGAAGTTAAAGAAAGTTACATGCGGATTTTTAATCATTTTTGGGAGGAATCTTCGGTAAAGCAAACAGCAGAAAATTCCATTAAAATTGGGGTAATCCATTCCTTGACGGGAACCATGGCGATTAGTGAAGTTTCTCTTGTTGATGCGTTGCTTATGGCAGTAGATCAGGTCAATAAACAAGGAGGATTACTCGGCAAAAAGATTCAACCTATCATCGTCGATGGTAAATCAGATGGCACCACATTTGCGCAAGTGGCAGAACAGCTCATCACCGAAGAAAGAGTTTGTTCCATTTTTGGAGGATGGACGTCCGAAAGCCGTAAAACAATGAAGCCAATTATTGAGAAATATAATCACCTGTTATGGTATCCTGTTGAATATGAGGGACTTGAACAATCGCCGAATATTATTTACTTAGGTGCAACCCCGAATCAACAGGTACTTGTTGCAGCTGAATGGGCTAAAAATGAACTCGGAAAAAAATTCTTTTTGGTTGGATCTGATTATGTTTTTCCGCGTTGCGTGCATGAAATTCTTAAAAGTGAAAAAAATGATATTGGCATTGACATTGTTGGAGAAGAATATAGAAAATTAGGCGAGAGAAATTTTAAAGATATTGTAAAAGCAATAAAACTTGCGCGACCTGATGTAATCTTTAACACTATCAATGGAGATAGCAACATCGCATTTTTTAATGAACTGAAAAAACAAAATATTTCTTCACACGACATCCCTGTGATATCAATGAGCTTAGGAGAAGATGAAATCCGCCATCTTGAGATGAGCGAGATGATTGGGAATTATGCCGTATGGGGATATTTTCAGAGTTTGAATAACACTGAAAATCAAAAATTTATTAAAGATTTCAAAAAGATGTACGGATTTCATCGCGTGATATCTGACCCGATGGAAAAATCGTATCTTAGCATTCATCTTTTTGCACAGGCAGTAAAAAAAGCGCGTAGCGATGACGTCAATGCTATTCGAGAATCAGCAAAAGGATTAACATTTGATGCCCCCGAAGGTTTTGTTAAGATAGATCCAAAAACTTTGAATCTTGTAAAAAAAGCTCATGTAGGAAAAATAAAGGAAGACGGACAATTTGAGATTATATGGTCCTCCAAAAGTCCTCTTACTCCGGAGATATACCCTCTAACCTATCCAAAAAAGAAATGGGAGAGCTTCTTAGAAAAACTTTATAAAAAATGGGGTAATGCCTGGGCGAGTCAATAATTATTTAAACTCCTTTTTTTTATTTTTTCATGTTACTTGGACTTGTGGGAAAGCCATCGTGCGGGAAATCAACATTCTTTAAGGCGTGTACATTGGCAAATGTTTTAATTGCGGCATATCCGTTTGCGACGATAAAACCAAATC
>JBDKJQ010000038.1:0-23567 GCA_039796495.1 archaeon
ATGGAGAGAGAGTTACTGTTATTAGTGAACTAAGTGTCACACCGAAGTTTCCCAGAAAATTGCAGGGAAGATCAGGAAAAATCGCAGGCAAGCGCGGCTCACATTATGTAATCAAATTAAACGATGTAGCGAAAGAAAAAACCTATATTATTCATCCGGTTCATCTCAGGAGATTAAAATGATACTTGACCGCACACCTTTGAGTATGAATGAAGTGGAAGATATCCTAAAAGAAATTCCTGACAATGAGAAAAAACAGGAGATTGAACTCTTCATTAAAAAATTTATGAATGCAAAGCCAGCGCAGGCAAAAAAAATCAGGGAAGATCTTGAAAAATTAGATCTTGCAAAGATGAAGCAGGAGCATATCATTAAGCTGATTGACATGCTGCCCCAGGACGTATCTGATGTTAATAAAATATTCATCGATGTAAGTTTAACCGAAGATGAGACAAAAAAAATACTTGATATCATTAAAGATTCAAAATAATATGAACCATGGAAAAAGAAGAATATGCAATAATCATAGATTACCTGCCTTATGGGTATCCACTCGAGAAGAAAATGATGCCATTAGCGCATGCTGTCGGTGAGAAGTTCTTCACATTGCTGGAATTAACGCCCCGAAGAGGCATTAAGCTGGATATCGGAGAAAAAGTATACATTGGCGACGGAAAACGCGACAAAATTTATTATATTAACGGAAGATTATCGGAAAATAAACTGTCTGAAACCGCCAAAGCGCAACTCCATATGGTTATGGAAAAACATATAAGTGAAAACGAGCAGCGGTTTGTTGAATTTTTCAACAAGGCAGAGCCGATTAATACGCGTCTGCATCAGATAGAGTTACTTCCGGGATTTGGAAAAAAACATACTGAAGCGATCATTAAAGAGCGAGCCAATAAACCCTTTGAGTCATTAGAAGACTTAAAAAAGCGCGTTTCAAATCTTCCTGACCCAAAAAAATCAATTGAAAAACGGTTCATAGAGGAGATAACCGGAAAGGAAAAATACATATTATTCCTATCAGCGTAAGTTTTAAAAAACCTATAAATATACAAATAGATGGAAAAAGAAAAACCAAAACACCAAGTCAAGCAAGAATATGCAAGTATAGTAAGAATTCTGCAGACAGACATTCCAGGAAATAAAAAAGTATTGGCAGGATTAACCTACATTAAGGGAGTTTCCTGGAGCATTGCAAATGCAGTTTGTAAGATCCTTCCACTTGATCCTGAAAAAAAATTTAGCGAACTAAGTGAATCAGAATTAAAAAAAATAACAGAGTTTCTTGAAAATCCGCAATTGCCAAGTTTTTTGATGAACCGAAGAAATGATTTTGAAACCGGAAAAACCTATCATCTTATCACCAATGAATTGGACATGAAAAAAGAATTTGACATTCGAAGATTAAAAAAGATAAGATCCTATAGAGGATGGCGACATGCATTAGGTCAGCCAACACGAGGACAGAGCACAAGAAGCCATTTCAGAACAAAGAAAGGAAAAAGCGGTAAAGCCACCGTCGGTGTGCAGAAGAAAAAGCCTGAGGCAGCAAAGTCATCAGGAGGAAAGAAATAATGAAACGACAACATAAAAAATATGCGCGACCGCGGAAACCATTTGACAAGATTAGGATTGAAGAGGAAGACGTGCTTGTTGAAAAATATGGATTGAAAAACAAAAAAGAAATCTGGAAAGCAGAAGCAAAAATTGCCAAACTAAGAAATCAGGCAAAAAAGTTAATTGTTGCTGACGAGGAAAAAAAGCAGGCATTCCTTGCGCGATTGCAGAAAAAAGGATTCAAAGCAGAAAAAATTCCTGATGTGTTGGCACTTGACAAAGAAGATTTGCTCAAGCGAAGACTGCAGACAATTGTTCATGCAAAACAACTTGCCAATACCGCAAAACAGGCACGGCAATTTATAACGCATAAGCATATTGCCATCGGCGATCACATTGTGAACATTCCATCATATCATGTCTCAGTCGAAGAAGAGCCGTCCATACGGCTTACTGTGGTGTTAGAATTGAAAAAACCAATCGTTGATAAAATGGAAGAAATAAAAGATGAAATTTTGGAAGATAAAGAAATACTATCGGAGGAAATCACCGCATGAGCACTGAACTACAGGTTGAAACAAACAGAGAGAAAATAAGCGAAGCGAAAGCAGAACCTGAGTTGCAATTTGAGGAGAAAGAAAAAGAAAAGAAAAAAGAAGAGCGTTTCGGTATTCTGAATATGTATACTACGTTCAATAATACGATTATGAATCTAACTGATCTTTCCGGAAAAAGCATCGTGAAATTTACCGGAGGACAATCGACAAAACAGGATCGCCTGAAGGCAAATCCGACGATAGCAATGTTTATTGCCCAGAAAATTGCAGAAGAGGCAAAGGATAACGGAATAACTGGATTTTATGTAAAGATACGGGCAGAGACCGGTCAGGCAAACCCCGGTCCAGGAACGCATGCTGCAATCAAATCATTAACGAGAGCAGGATTTAAGATCGTCAGCATCATGGATACTACACGAATGCCACGAGGCGGCCCGAAAAAACCACATGGTCGACGAGGAAGGAGAGTATAATGGAATTTGAAAGGTTTTATGAGATATGTAGAGCTGAAATGTGTGATCTCGTTGATGAAAACCCATTTTTTAGAAAATCAATAGAATCACTTCATCAAAGACTCGATAGAGAAAATATATCAAGGGAAGAAGTGCGGGCGTATGCTATAAGCTGTTATCAAGGATTTATGATGGCAGAATCGCTCTTAGAATATAATAAATTTTGGCAAGAAGCAAGAGAAACTGAAAGACGATTAGAAGTAAGTAATCCGATTGGCGGATAATTTAAAAACATCCAAAAACAATTTACAACATGATAAAAATAAAAAACTACGATAAGAAAAATCAGAAATTGAGTTTTGCAACTGACATGGAAATTCCGCTTGCAAACGCCATTCGAAGAAGTGTTCTTGAGATTCCAGTGCTTGCAATTGATGAAGTTGAGATCATAAAAAACGATTCTGCACTCTATGATGAGATTATTGCGCACCGGGTCGGACTTATCCCGATCAAAACAGAAAAAGGAAATAAAGAAGAGACATTCAAGTTAACGGAAGAAGGTCCAAAGACAGTCTACGCAACAGACATCAAGCCAAGCGTGGGAACTGACATGAAAATTCCCATAGTCCTTCTTGAAAAAGAACAGGAAATTGAAATGGTGTGCGAAGCGCGACTTGGAAAAGGAATAGATCATGTCAAATATTCTCCGGGTTTAGCATATTACAAGCACAATGTCGAAGCAGATATACTTGATTTTGTCGTTGTTGACGACGAGGGAAAAGTTCATTATGATGAAAACGAACTGGAAAGCAAAGAACTACCAGAACAGACCATGAAAAAAATAAAAAATCTGAAAGAAGTGCACGAGCTTGAGTTCACGATAGAGGCATGGGGTCAATTAGAAGTAAAAGATATTTTTGTAAAAGCAATCGAGGCATTAGAGGATAATCTCCAGGAACTGGAGAAAGCGATGAAGTGATTTTTATCATGAATCCTTTTGAGTATTTTCAACAATTGAAACCACTTATTTTAGAAAATCAAACATTTATGGATAGTTTACAAACATATGCTTTCACTGATCGATTGCGTTTAATTGGAAATGCTAAAGTAACCCCATTAGGTGCAGGAAGAAATAATATTCATTTTAGAATTGGAAAAATCAATGATCTATGGATAGCGAGCAGGGAACATATAGAAAATATATTTGAAGTTGAAGATAAAATGCAGCATTGTGAAAATTATATTGCCAAGGCTGTCTCGTATCATGAGGAAGGAAAAAGAGTTCCTCTTGTGTGTGGTTGTGTTAAGGCTATAGAGGGTAATCATGAGAAATATTTTCTTCTTGTTGAAGATCTAACAGATGGAGGAATTGCACATTTTATACCTGCAGGAAAATCAGGAAAAATGAGCGGAAGATTAAAGGGCATAGAAGTCTTTCATGATTTTGATACTGAAGATCCTTTTCATCCACCGAGGCATTATTTGGCTGAGGATAAATTATTAAGGTGATTAGTGCAATTCAGCACTAAACTGACCTCCTTATACAAATATTTCTTAATAGATTATAAATATTGTCGTTTCTGTGATTGAAACGAAATTCCATTTCCTTCACATAGAGCGGATAATTCTGTTTGTCAATTCCATGATACTTATGAAATCGTTCTTTAGCAAAGCTCCAGAATCCTTCAATGCCATTAATATGATTGTGATTCTTATCAACCAATTCTTTATCATGATCAATAATATTGTGCTTGCCATATTGTTCTAAGCTTGCATAACTTTTCCATCCATCAGTGTAAAACACTGAGCCTTTCAGTGTTTTATTTTGTATTTCATTCATCAATTTTTCCGCAGAAACATTTTCAACAATTTTAGTGTAAATCTTGCCTTTTCTCTCGAGAATTCCAAATACTATTGTTTTATTTTTTGCTCCTCTTCCTCTTTGTCCTTTTCTTTTTCCGCCAAAATATGATTCATCAATTTCCAATTCTTCATTTAATTTTTGAGCTTCCTTATTGCAGTATTCTGCAATACGTTTTCTGAATTGCATAAACCTTCTGTGAACAACACTGTAATCAAGATCCATTTCATGAGCAGTTTTTCTTGCAGATATTTCTAAATAAAAATAATAAATAATTTGCATATCTCTTCTTAATTTTTTAAGAGAGTAATATTTCCTACAATGCTTGCATTTCACTTTCTTATTTTTCAGTTTGTATAATCCATATTTATCACAAAATATGCATTTTCTACCCAAGAAATGCATGTCTGACAACACTTTTTTCATTACTATCGTCGTAGTTTAGCTAAAATATAAGCCTTTTTGGTGCCAAAACACTATAATCACCTTATTAATTATAAAAAAATAATTCATTGTAACAACAATTATAAACTCATTCTTTTTTACCTTTTAGTGCGGAGATGCCAGAGTGGTCAAATGGGACACGTTTAGGCCGTGTTGGCTTAGTGCCTTCAGGGGTTCGAATCCTCTTCTCCGCATTTTTCAGCTTAAACAAAGATTTATAAACGCTGTTTTATTCAGCATTTTACCTGCGAGTTCGTCGCGTTGAGCAGGAGTATTCATACTTCTGTAAAAAGTACCATGTTATCAAAAACACAGATTGCAAAAAGAACAGAAAAAAAGCGAAACCCTCACCTAATTGAAATGATAAGGGAAGCGAAAAAAAATAATATTGAATTGGCAAAAAGACTTTCGGCTCCCAATTCACACTACATTAGTATAAATGTAGGTGAACTTAAAGCAGCAGAAGGAGAAATCATCCTGGTTGTCGGGAAAGTGCTGGGATCAGGAACAATAAACAAGAAACTCACGATTGCTGCACTTGCATTTTCAGAGCAGGCACAAGAAAAATTAAAAAAAGCAGATTGCCAAATGATAACTATAAAAGAATTATTAGAAAAGAATAAAACACTGAAAGGAGTAAAAATACTATGATGGATCACGTTATTATCGATGCTGAGAATGCAGTTTTTGGAAGGATATGCAGTCTTGCAGCGAAAAAGGCACTTGAAGGAAATCAGGTAGTGATCGTGAACTCAGAAAAAGCGATCATCACTGGCGACTCGCAGAATATCATAACCCGATACACGGAAATACGACAAAAAGGAAGAAGCCACTCGATGAAAGGTCCGAAAATTTCTCGTTCAGCGTTTCGATTGCTCAAGCGAGGCATACGTGGCATGCTTCCAGATCACAAGGCAGGCATTGGAAAGCAGGCACTGGGAAGAATAAGATGTTACAATGGTGTACCGGAAGAATTCAAAAATAAGGAAATGATAAAACTTCCTGTCAATAAGATTAAATATATGAAGCTCGATGATCTATCGAAGCGATTATAATGGATAACAAACTGATAATAAGCGGAAAAAGAAAAACAGCAATAGCAAAAGCGACCATATTTCCCGGCAAAGGAACTATCCTAATTAATAATGTACCCTATACTAATCTTGATTTTTTTAAGAAGCTCATGATTGAAGAACCAGTAGAAATAGCAAAAAAAGTGTTGGGAGAGTTTAAGTTTGATATAATTATTAACGTGAAAGGTGGCGGGACTGAAAGCAGGATCGAGGCTTCACGCCTGGCAATTGCACGGGCACTGGTTCGCTTTACCGACTCGATAGAACTGAAAAAAGAATTTATCAAATACGACAAAAATATGCTGGTTGCAGATACACGAAGAAAAGAAGCGTATAAACCCGGAGACAGTAAAGCGCGAAGTAAACGACAAAAATCGTTCAGATAATTTCTAAGAAAAAAGTTTTTAAATTCACGATCCACCTAAACGTATGGATATACACATCATATTATTCTACAAGTTCCAGCAGATTGCGGATGTAAATTATTTCAAAAGAAAACATCTCAAATTTTGTAAAGACTTGGGAGTATTCGGAAAAGTTCTCATTGCCGAAGAAGGCATTAACGGGAGCATCTCCGGTAGCAAAGAGCAGATTGAGACTTATAAAAAATATGTGCACAATCTAGATGGATTCAACGACGTCTGGTTCAAGGAAGAAATAGCAAATAGCCACCCTTTTACCAAGATGGTAGTCCGGATAAAAAAAGAGATAATCCGCATAGACAGAAAAGTTGACATGTCAAAAAAAGGAGAATATATTTCTCCTCAGGAATTCCTGCAGTGGTACAACCGGCAGGAAGATTTCATCGTCATCGACGCAAGAAATTATTATGAGTATCATCTAGGAAAATTTAAAAACGCAATAAATCCAAACCTAAGCTCCTTCAGAGGATTTCCGCAATTTGTTGAAAGTTTAAAACAAAAAACAGAAAAAAATAAAAAAATAATCACCTATTGCACGGGAGGTATCAGATGTGAAAAAGCATCAGCATATCTGAAAGAACAGGGTTTTGTTAATGTGTATCAATTAGAAGGAGGCATCATTAATTTTTGTCAGCAATTTCCTAACACGGTCTGGGAGGGAAAGTGTTTTGTCTTTGACAAACGATTGATGTCTGACATCAACCAGAAAAATAAGCCCATTACGCAGTGCGAATCATGCGGAGAGTTGTGTGATCTATACAAAAACTGTCGGAACCGTGAGTGTGACAAATTAACTATCTTGTGTACAAAATGCGATGAAAAATTGCAGGGTTGTTGCTCAAAAAAATGCATGAATGAATTTATTGCATATGCACGGGAAAGAGCAGTGTTAAAGAAACAGGGATTGTGGCAACCGAAAGAAATTTTGCAGAACTACGCAAAATAATCTACATCTTCACAACGCTTCCTTCATCAAGATAATATCCTTTATGCCCGATTTCACCGACGATAACTTTCGCCACGTCAGAGATATCAACAGCCATGTCGCGTGCCGTTTTGATAACATGCGCCTTAAAGCATTTCTCGCAGAGGACATACACAAAATTATCTTGCTGCTCGACAACAAAAAAATTTCTTTGCGCATAATCCTGTATTTCCTCCAAAAAGGAAGCAGGAAACTCATTTGCATTTTCAAGGATGATAGCAATGCTCCCATTCACATCATTTTTTTGTTTCATGAAAATCAAGAGCAAAAATAATTTTTAAAGGGTTGGTGTATTATCAGAACAACACAAAGTTTTATCGGATTATTTTGATTTGTAATCAGGATAATGAGGTCTTATTACTCGATCAATAAAATCTTCAACTAAAACATCTTCGACAGCATTTTCTTGCTGTGCAAGCATCGGAGCTACGGTTCTATACAGTTGTTCTCGACCAATGTTTCTTATTCTTTCTTGATCCGCTTTTATTTCCATTTTTTTAAAATTAAATTGTGCAGGAACGGCAACATATCCTCGATATTCTGAATCTAAATGAAAGTTCATAAAACAATATGCATTTGAGGTTAATCGTTCGCGATAATTGACAAAATCATCGACAAATTCCATTAAATCTGCCTGTGGAACAAAATATCCTCTTCCAGATTTGTGCGCTAATTCTTGAGATTCTCGAGGAATAACTTTACTGGCCTTCATCTCCGCATCGCGAATCATATGGGCCTCATCAGGTGTCAGTGTAACTCCTTGAGGAGTGACTACTTTAGGAGTGCCATGTTCTCCAACGACAAGCTCGTGAATACGTGAAAGAATTTCTTGATTATTAAAACCCGATTCAATAAGAGAATTATGTATTCGATTAATATCGTTTTTAAAACTATACGTTATCATAAACGGATTTCCATAAAACCTTCTCCATTCTTCGATGTTGCACCCCACAGGATTATTACAGTCGATGATAATTCTTTTATGATCTTCCCTAGCTTTTTCTTTAAGATTTTCAGAAATTTTTTTACTATGTTTATATTGATGGCTAAAAATTGCTTGTCTGCCTTCTCTTTCACCTATTTCTACTATCTCTGGTCCGCGTTTTGCCGAAGAACAAATAAATAGTAAATCGACGTCTAACATTCCTTCTAAATCCGTTTGAGGTAATATTTTATCTACTTCAGGCCTTCTTTCTAATCTTATTCTCATCTCTTGCTTCGCAGTTTCAGCATCCCGACGTTCTCCAAATGTTTTCACGCTTTTGATTCCAGAATTAAGACAAAGATACTCGCTAAGTTTATCTCCAAAAATTCCCAAGCCGATAACTCCTGCAGTTGCCGGGCGATAGGCATGTTCTCGTATCTTGGAAAAAATATCTTTGTCGCCTTTATCTATAATATCGTTTAATATTCCTCGTTTATTGTATTCGTTTGCAGCTTTATATTTATCTATGTCAGATATTTGTAAAAACTCCATTGGGGCGCCGCTGAGTAAAACTATTTTTGAAGAGTATCCCCGTCCACGCAATGCTTCAGCAACAGTGATTCCATTGGGCTGCCCGTCACTGGGAAGATAATAATCCAGAAGCCATAAGTCAATATCTTGTGCGCGTAAATTATCCACCACACCATTAAAATTACCTTTCAATTGTTTGGGAGAAATGTGAAATAATTTTATATCAAAATTGACCGATTCGAATTCTCTTGCTCTTTTTATTCTCCTTTTAAAATAATCCAAGATTTCTTTATCATCATCCAAACACCCGATGCGCAGCGTTCTTGCCCTTTCCATGATGTATCAAGCACACCTCCCTATATTTAATTTTGCGTCATAGAGAAAAAGTAGTGAAAATACAAAAATTTTAAAAAAACTGCAGAATTATCTGCTGCTTATAACAATCGGCTCAATTTTTACAGCAATAGGCTTTGATTTTGTCCAGAGAATGTTGAAATAATTCTGGTACGTTTTTGCAATTTCCTCATTCACTATTTCAATAACTTCGATCTGATCTCCCCACACAAAAATCATGACTTTGTCTCCCTGAACATTTGTTGTCACATTTGAATCATATTTTTTTGGAAGTATGCGCGCTTCAGTATAATTCAATGAATTAAGCCATTTCACTCTTTTTATTGCAGACGCATTGTAGATATGTCTCATTCGTATTTTTCTACCTATCCTCTCTTTATGGAAATCCTTAAGCATTGGACCTATAATATCAGAAGCCTGTGGAGGAATACCAAACACGTCCACTGGCTCACTACTACTTAGAAGGCTTTCAATCGCCTCACGCAACGCAAAGATCCCCTTGGAAAATTTGACAAGCTCATTATCTTTCTTAAAAGTTTTCTTCGATTCAAAATCTTTGATTAAGTCCTGCAACTCCATCTCTTTTCTTTTCACAAAATGAATCAGGCTGCGTGGCTCGCGTGCCTTGAACATCTTCTTTTCTTTATTGATCTCAAAAATAAATCCTTCTTCAACAAGCCTCCGCAATGCATCATAGATATTCGAGCGGTGAATCTTTGTCTTTTTTGATAAATCAAGAACTGATGCAACATCTCCAATTTCAACTAACGCAGTATATACTTCTGCCTCGTTTTTACCAAACCCGATCTCTTTTAAAAATTCTTTTAATGTATCCATAGTCCTCAATTTTATAATACTCTTTTATATTTAACGTTTTCGTAAGCGAATTTAAAATCACCCTAAAACGTCATTACAAAAAGGAAAATTCTTTTATATTGATATGTAGTATTAAAAAAGACACCATCGAAGCAAAAAATAATACGGCCTTTTACAGATGAATCTATGGGGTAAAAAGTTAGAAAAAGTAAGAGACTGATTAATATCGTAGGGTAATGTCTCGGGTGCTGTCCTCATGTATTTGCTGGTTTTCAAAAAATTTTTTTAATTCTTTTCTCATGTCATCACGAATAAATATGCTTGCCTGCATTCTGTCAAGCAGCGCAGCAAGCACATGGGCTGCACTAGCAAAATCAGTGCCTTTAATTTCGATAACAAAATCATACTGAGAGTGTATCATGCTCTATCTAATAAAAAATAAGATTTAAACGTATGGTGTATTTTACGGACAAATGTATAATAAGTCAGACAGAGGAGGCACTATTTCTATATAAACGATCTACTTTTTCAATCTGCTCATAAATATTTTCTATTAAATCGTAGTTCTTTGCTTCTTCGAGAGAAACCCAAGCACTCTCAACAAGCTCTTCTTCATTAAGCGTAACTTCTCCTCCCTCATGTTGGGCGTGTAGACTTACAATAATCGTTAAGAAACCATTTGGTCGTATTAACGCAAGGTTAGAAACATAGCCAATATTCTTTATTTTCAATCCAGTTTCCTCCAATATCTCCTTATGCAAAGTCTTCTCAAAAATATCAAACCAGTGATCGTGCGTATCTTTCGGAGTGTTAATAAAATCACTTTTTTGAATCTTTCCTCCTGGAACACACCATTTGTTTGGGAAGACTTTCTCATGCAAACTTCTTTTGCAAATCAAGTATTTACCATCAGAATTTCTTATGATACCGGTTATTGCTATATAATGTGCTTTCTCTTGGATCTCATCCATAGGTGTTAGATAGTTATGAAGTTTAAATAAATATGTGCGCTCTCTGATGTTTTTGCCCTCAAATTATTCTTTCTCAATCCATCCATACCCTTTCTCTTCAAGCTGGTCAACAAGTTCTTTTCCGCCTTCAAGCACAATTCTGCCGTCAATCATAATAGAGAGCTTGTCAGGAGTGATGTATTCAAGAATCCGTTTGTAGTGAGTTATAATAAGGATACTCTTTTCAGCATCTCTGAGAGTATTGATACCGTGCGAGACAGCCCGTAACGCATCAATGTCTAATCCTGAATCAGTTTCGTCAAGAATTGCAACGCGAGGATTCAAAACCGCCAGCTGCAAAATCTCAGATTTCTTTTTTTCTCCACCAGAAAATCCGGCATTCAGATATCTATCAGCGAACGTTTCAGGAATGTCCAACAGTTTCAGTTTTTCTTTCAGCAGCTTTTGAAAATCCATAACGTTCATTTTTTCTTTCCGTAAATTATTCAGGGCAGTTCGTAAAAAATTGTTGATAGTCACCCCGGAAATTTCGTGGGGGTATTGAAAACTTAAGAAAAGCCCTTTTTTCGCGCGTTCATCAGGTCCGAGAGCAGTAATATCCTCTCCATCCAATAATATCTGTCCACTTGTCACACTATATTTGGGATGCCCCATGATAACATTTGACAGCGTCGACTTTCCGCTTCCATTCGGCCCCATGAGCACATGAACTCTTCCTTTCTCCAGTTTCAGATTGACTCCTTTCAGGATTTCTTTTCCTTCAACCGACACATGTAAATTTTTAATTTCTAACATTTTTTTACATTCCTCCTCATAAAAAATGGGAGACTTAAAAATCCGAGATTTTTATTGTCGAGCATTATAATGATCCTCCATGAAATTTTGATTCATACACTCTCTTTGAGGAGATCACAATAAATTTAGTCCCATTAAAACATTCCAAATTTCCATTGATGCTGCTTTTGTAGGTTAATTCACCGCGTGTAAATGGTTTTTGAACGGGACCCCGGAAAGGAAATTCTTCAGCTACCTCTTGTAGTGCTTCCCTTAAAAAACTATACACTTTTTCTTTATCCACCTGAGAAGATAATAACAATCCATAATAATTCATCAGCCAGATAGCTTCTCCTCTGTGCCACACGACTTCTTCTCCGCCAAAAGGGCGAGGGTCGTTAGCATGATATCGGTCCCTATAGGTATAATCTCCTTTTCCATAAACAAATTCTTCAAAATCATCAGCTAGTTTAACTGCCTTATTTCCACTTGCATACGTGTTTCTCTTAGCTTCAACTAAAAATTTTCTCAACTCAGCTTTATTTATTTCCATTTTCGAGCGCTCCTTTCAAAACGTCCAATGACAGCAATGCACATTTTAATCGTACCGGCGATAAATCAACTTTAATGAGGTCCAAAATATCGTTTTTATTTAAATGTTTAGCGTCTGCAACATCCATCTGTTTTATCTTGTCTGTTATGAGGGAAGCGCTTGCCATCGAAATCGCGCAACCTCCTCCCTGAAATTTCACTTCTTGGATTTTCCCGTCTTCAACTCGCAATTGCATTTTTATCTCATCACCGCAAAGAGGATTATTTTTTTCAAATTCGTGTGTCGGATTTTCTATAACTCCTTTATTCAAGGGATTTTTATACAAGTCCAATATTTGTTCTCGGTATAAATCAAACATGGAAAACCTCCCTAACTTTTCTCAAACCACTAATTAACCGATCAATATCTTCCTTCGTATTATAAAAAGATAAACTAACACGGCACGTCCCCGAAATACCTAATTGTTTCATCAAAGGCATGCAGCAATGATGCCCTGCTCGGATTGCAATATCATCATTATTTAAGATTTCAGCAACATCATGGGGATGAATATCCTTGAGATTAAATGAAATAATAGAAGCACTTTTCTCAATACCAGGGTTGTAAATAATTATTCCTTCTATTCTTGCGAGTTCATTTAACGCATAATCAAGCAGTTCTTTCTGATAATTTTTCAAGACTTCCATTCCAATATGCTCTAGATAATCAACAGCAGCTCCGAGCGCAATTGCCTCAGCAATAGGAGGAGTTCCTGCCTCAAACTTTTCCGGAGTCTGGGCAAACGTTGCAGATTCATAATCCACTTTTTCAATCATGCCACCACCACATAAAAAAGGAGGAAGCTTTTTCAATAAATTTTTTCTCCCATACAAAACACCAATTCCCGTCGGTCCTACCATTTTATGGCTGGAAAAAACAAAAAAATCACAATCCACATCTTTAACATCAATAGGAAGATGCGCAACACTCTGCGCACCATCAATAACACTCAACGCATTATTTTTTTTTGCTAAAAAAACAATTTTTTTAATATCGTTGACAGTGCCAAACACATTCGAAACATGAGTAACCGCAACAAGTGCAGTTTTCTCGGTGATTATTTCTTCAGCTTTTTTGTAATCAAGTTCAAAACTTTTTGTAACAGGAATAAATTTTAATTTCATGCCTACTCGTTTGCATAGTTGTTGCCACGGCAATAAATTTGAATGATGCTCCATTTCTGAAACGACAATTTCATTTTTTCCTTCAGGAAGAAGAGAATGAATCGTATACGCAATAAGGTTGATAGATTCAGTCGTATTTTTAGTGAAAACAATCTCTTCAGGTGCTGCATGAACAAACGCCGCAACTTTTTTCCGGGCTTCTTCATATTTTTGTGTTGTCTCTTCACTCAGGGTATAAACTCCTCGATGGATATTTGCATTATCCCGTTCCATAAAAGAGGTAAGAGCATCAATAACCTGTTGCGGCCGCTGCGAAGTCGCTGCATTATCTAAATAAACAAGAGAGGGATGATTCCTAAAAATAGGAAAATCTTTCTTCCATGCATGAGCGTGTTGTATTTTCATATTCATCATGCTAACCCCAACATCATCATCACTTCCTTGCTTGGCTCCCACATCGGCGTAAAGACAACTTCAACATCTGCTTCTTTGAATCCGTGTTCGACTAAATTCTTTTTTACATCGCTGACCAGAACCGGTCCATACGGACAAAGCGGACTGGTGAAAGTCATTTTTATAAAAACTTTTTTCCCGCTAATAGTGATTCCATAGATAAGTCCCAACGTATAGATATCTATTCCTAACTCAGGATCAATGACTTTTTTCAGAGATTCTATTGCATGTTCTTGTGTTAATTTTTTGTGTGCCATTATAATGAACTGATGATTGAATGATATACTTTTTCTTTAATAGAGTGTTCGAATAGCTCAAGCACCGGAGCAAAATAACCTTCAATAATTTTTTTTTGCGCTTGTTCTTTGGTAAAACCGCGTGACATGAGATAGAAAACCTTTTCCATATCTAATTGTCCGATTGAGCTGCCGTGACTGCATTTCACATCATGATTGTTGATTTCAAGATTGGGGATTGCATGGGCTTCTGCTTTATCGCTGAGCAATAGCGCCTCTTGTTTTTCATATCCATTGCTTCCAACTGCCGCCCTTTCAATTCTGACAAGTCCACGCGATAATGCCTTTGCTTCATCAAACAATACTCCTTTCGTGACAATATCCGATAGAGTATAGGGCGCATGGTGAATCGATGCGGTATAAATATCAAAGAGCTGGTCTTTATTTTCCAAATATAACACTGTATTATTCGTCGATGCGCCACTTTCTTTCAATTCACTTACAATAGAACTTCGCATATAATAACTGCCAAGGCAAATGTCATGCCATCGCACACTGCTATCTTTTTTGCATATTGCTTTTCTTTGTTGCATGCATAGGGAACTTTTATCCAGATTCTGTATGCTCACAAAATCAAATGTGCTATTCTCCTCGGCAATGATTCTCACTATCTCAGCAGTATAGTGATGTTTATCAGAATATTTGTTCATGAGAATCTTTGCCTGAGCATTTTTTCCGACAAAAATAAACAAGGCATGAATATTCTGTCCTACAAGAGTATTATCGATAATAATTGGTTTATCAAGAATTGTATCTGGTGGAATTCTAATTACTAAAAAATCATTTGTACACGCACGGTTAAAAAAATCCACTTGATTATCTTCTTTGTCATTCCATTGTTCTGAAAAAAATTCCTGCAGCATTTGTTTGTTATGTTCAAAAAATTCTTTATCAATGGTTGTTCCTGAAAAAATCTCGACAGTATCCGGATGCTGTATAGTCTTCTGTGAAGTTTTAAAAAAAACAGGAGTAAGCGCATCAAAATCGAAATTCGGCTTAACGACTATATTCAATCCCTGCCGAAAGGGTATTTCAGGAGCAGTTTTCATCGCTTCAAGAGCATTGTTTCTATAACGTTTAACATCTTCAGCTTCATCTATACGTTCCAACAGTTTCAAAAAAGTATGTGCTTCTTTCATGAGAATTAACCTAACGAGCCTTCCATCTCAAGTTGAATAAGTCGGTTTAATTCAACAGCATATTCGAGCGGAAGTTCTTTGACAATCGGCTCGATAAATCCTGAAACAATCATTTGTGTTGCCTGCTCCTCTGTTAAACCACGTGACATTAAATAAAAGACGTGTTCCTCACTTATTTTACCAACACTTGCTTCATGTGCAAGATTTGTCGTCGGCTCTTTCACATCCATATATGGAAAAGTATTGCTCTGGCTCGTACTATCCATCATTAATGCATCACATTCAACATTTGATGTAGCATGCAGTGCTCCTTTCTTCACACTTAATAGTCCACGGTAACTGGTGACTCCGCCATCTTTGCTGATAGATTTTGAAACAATGGTTGAGCTGGTGTTTTTCCCGATATGGACAACTTTACTGCCAGTGTCTTGATTCTGGTCTTTTCCGGCAAATGCAATACCAATAAAATCAGATTTACTTCGGTCTCCGATTAACACTGATGCAGGATAAAGCATAGTTACGCAGCTGCCCATATTTCCATTGATCCATTCGACAAAACCGTCCTCACTAACAACCGCACGTTTCGTATTCAAATTATACGTATTCTTACTCCAGTTTTCAATGCTGGAATATCGTGCGCGTGCTTTTTTCTTGACATGGATTTCAACACAGCCAGCATGTAAAGAATTTTCAGAATATTGCGGCGCAGAACAGCCCTCGATATACTGCAGTGATCCTCCCTCATCAACAATGATAAGTGTATGTTCAAATTGTCCTCCTCGACGGGCATTCATCCTAAAATATGCTTGCAGGGGAAAATCAACAGTGATATTTTTTGGAACATAAATAAACGTGCCACCACTCCACACCGCCGCATGCAAAGCAGAAAATTTATGCAGACTTATCGGAACACAGTTTGTCATAAAATGTTCTTTTACAAGATCAGGATATTGTTTGACTGCTTCATCCATGTCTAAAAATACAACGCCTTTTTCCTCAAGATCTTTCCGTAAATTGTGATAGACAACCTCTGATTCATACTGCGCGCCAACGCCACCAAGTACTGTTCGTTCTGCTTCAGGAATGCCAAGTCGTTCATAAGTTTTTCGAATATCTTCAGGAACATCATTCCAGGAAGTTGAATTTTTTTTCGCGTCAGGTTTCATATAAAAAATTATTTTGGAAAGATCAAGTTTTGATAAATCAGGGCCCCAGTCAGGCATTTCCTTTTCCAAAAAAACTTTTAATCCTAACAATCGTTTGCTCAGCATCCATTCAGGCTCCTTCTTATCCTTGGAAATTTCTCGCACCAGCTCTTCAGTTATTCCCGGCTGCGCCTTAAACAGCAAATTTTCTTCATTATGCTGATCATACACTTCCCGATTGATGTCAAATGTCTGCATGGTTTCCATAGTAAATCTTAACTATCGTTAAGTTTATTCGCTTTTTAAAGATTATGGCAGATGTTTATTGGTTAAAGATTAATCATACCTCTCAAAGAAAATCTGCTCAATGGAAACCCCTTTCTGCAATAACAGCTCTCTGACAGATAATACCATTTCTTTCAGTCCGCAGATGTAATAATCTGCATCAGGATTGAATATTTTTTCCAGCATATCCTGCACATGCATTTTTTCTTTATTCTCAGATCTGCTAAAAACCTGGTGATAAGAAAATCGTTCGTTTCTAGAATTTTTAAATTCCTCATCATACAACACATCCTCTTCATCCCTATAGCCGGCGATTAAGTCTATTTTCCTTCCAAAAGCATGGTGTAAAATATGATGAATCATCGGCCGAAATGGCGTAACACCAGTCCCTGTGGAGATAAAAATAATCGGTTTATCGCGAGAATGTTCATGCAAAATAAATTTTCCTAAAGGACCAATTGCTCTGACTTTTTCTCCCACATTCCAGTTATCAATAAGTGAAGTGCCTTGTCCCTCTTTCAGAATTTTGATGCACAGCTCAATCGGGCCCGTATTATCTTTTGAGGCAATTGAGTAAGATCGTCTGAATTCAGCTCCCTCTTTCTCCAAAAGTAATGTGATGAACTGTCCTGGAATAAAAGAAAATCCTTCCGGCTTATGTATCACAATCTCCTTGACATCGTGCGTCAATTTTTTTATGCTAGTAACGTTTTCTTCAAATTTTAAAATAGTTGGTTTCACCAGTTCCATATGCATACATTTCTCATAAGCCTTAAATACTTAACTATCGTGAATTATACATACAATGAAACTCATGCCCCAAGAAATCGAAGTCTGGTATCTTATCCCTGCTTTAAGAAAAGAACTTGCAAAAATTTTCATCAAAGATTTTAATTTATCACAAAAACAAGTTGCAGATCTTCTTGAATTAACCGAAAGCGCGGTTTCTCAATATCTTGCCGAAAAGCGCGCCAATGAATTCAAGTTTAATAAGCAGGAACATGAGGAAATTAAAAAAACAGCTGCGAAAATTCTCAAGGATAAAAAAAACAGCAACGCCTATGTGTATCAATTGACCATAAAATTCAGAGGAAGCGAGAACATCTGCAAGATTCACAAAAAACAGGATAAAAGTTTGCCCATAGCGTGCAAGATATGCTGTGAATAAAAAAGAAAACTATTCTTCTAAACACATACTTGTTTAAATAGTTCTAAGATTTCTTAATAGCAATGAAACAATATCTGAATTTGTTAAGGGCAATACAAGAAAGAGGAACGGAAAAATCAGATCGGACAGGAACCGGAACAAAATCTATTTTTGGATATCAGATGCGATTTGATCTGCAGGAAGGATTTCCCTTAGTAACAACAAAAAAACTGCATACAAAAAGCGTTATTGGAGAATTATTATGGATGTTGCGAGGAGAAACAAATGTTAAATCGCTGAATGATCAGGGAATAACTATCTGGGATGAGTGGGCTGATAATGACGGAGAATTAGGTCCGATTTACGGGTATCAATGGAGATCGTGGCCGACTTCAGATGGTAAATCTATAGATCAGATAAAAAATGTGATTGAAGAAATTAAAAAAAATCCAGATTCTCGACGATTGATTGTCAGCGCATGGAATGTTGCAGACCTTTCAAAAATGGCACTTCCTCCTTGCCACCTTTTATTTCAATTCTACGTTGCAGACAACAAGTTGAGCTGCCAACTTTATCAGCGATCAGCCGATGTTTTTCTAGGAGTCCCCTTTAATATTGCAAGCTATGCCCTATTAACTCTGATGATAGCCCAAGAGACTGGAAAGAAACCAGGAGAATTTATCCACGTATCAGGAGATGCTCACATCTATAACAATCATAAAGAACAGGTTGCTTTGCAATTGTCTCGTGAGCCGCGCCCGCTTCCCACCATGAAAATTCCTCAAGGATCGCTCGAAGAAATTATTTCAACAGCAAAACCCTCTGATTTTGTTCTGGAAAATTATAATCCTCATCCGCATATTAAAGCGCCAGTTGCAGTCTGATTTCTATCACTCGTTTCCCGTAATCATCGGGGAAGCATAATCTTCCATAGAAAAAGTTTTTCCCTGTTCAATTAAATCAAAAAATTTAGGAAAATTAATCCATGTTTTTTTCCCTAGAGTTTTTCGCGCAAGTAAAATTGCCCGAGAAGGATTATGTTTTTTCACATATTCATATTCAGGAAGTTCTTCAAGTAATTTCTTCATGAATATTTCCATCTCTTCCATCGTCGGCATGCTTGTAATGCCGTAATTTTTTCGTCCTGCACCAACCCACACATAACTTTTCAATTCAACAACATCCGGCATGCCACGTCTAATCAAGGAAGCATATCCTTTTTCATCACACATATTCTCATCTTTTATCATTGTCAATCGCACGCACGTTCGATATGTTCGTGTTTTAAGTAAATCCAAGCACGCAAGCATGCGTTCCCAATAATCTTTGAAGAGAGGATTATCAATTGTTTTCATTAATTTTTTATTCGGTGCATCAACACTCAAATATAATTGTGTCACTTTGTCAATTTTTTCTATTTGCTCAGGATATTGAGAATTCGTAACCAAAAAAGTTGAGATTCTTCTCTTGTGAAATTCTGTAAGTATTTCATTGATGAGTGGATAGGTGATTGGCTCACCGGTAAGAGATAATGCAACGTGCCGTACGTTCGCCATTTCGCTAATGGCTTTTTTATTTGCTTTCTCGCTCCCCATACCTTTAAAGCCCTGTAATAATTTCAAATGTTCATCCATAGCATGTTTAATAATATGCATCGGAGAATCAACAGGACCATACCATTCTTTGTATACAGGCGCTTTTTCTCCTCGCCAGCAGAATTTGCAGCGGGATGCACAAAACATCGACGTTGTCATCTGCATACACTGGTGCGAGCGAATGCCGTAAAATGCAAATTTATAACAGCCCCCTTCACCACGAATCATTTTCCGCGTCCATTCGCATGTTTTAACAGCCGAATGATTCCCCACAAGGCGATAGCCCTGCTTGGTTAGTTCTCCTTGCTGTCGTGTAGTGAGCTGTGTTGCTCTATTTCCCTTAGCCACGGGTTCATGCTCATCATTTTGAATAACCGTTAAATGTGTCATACTAATGCCTACGCGTAAGGATTTAAGAGCTTTTCTGTCCACAAATATTTTTAAACATCCTCCTTTTTATCAGGTATGGCAAAACTTATCAACATCGAATCAAAAAAAGAAATAGAAATCCCCGATAACTGTTCATTAATCCCCCAGGCAGAAGAAGTTGACGTTATCTTTGCATGTCAAGACGGATTATGCACCAGTTGTCGAATGGAAATTATCGAAGGCATGGAAAATTTAACAGAACCAACACAAAACGAAAAAGATACAAATCTTTACAAAAATGAAAGGCTTGCGTGTCAGTGTAAAATCAAAAGTGGAACAGTAAAAATGAGAATTGCGTAGTTATTTTTTAAAAGAAAAATAATAATTTATAAAATTTTTAATGTCTTGATCAGAAACCCGCGTTTCAAAATATCTTGATGAATAAAATCTACTTGACGGAATCGTTTCAATAGAAAAAGGCTCACGCAAGAAATGATTATTATATGCTTTTTTTGCTAAAGTCTCCAAATCAGCTTCAACAATTCCTCCTCCTTGTATTTCACCATCAAACATTAATTCAGGATCGTGAAGTACATATCCTTTTTTTACTGATCGTAATGTTAATTCAGCAGCTTGTTCTGAGAATTTCTCACTATCACCGGATAATGGCGAATCTCTTGTACGTTCACAATCTCTAAAAAAAAGAATTAAATTCTGTGTGCTCATGTTACTCCATCATCTCCAGTGCCTTAATGGGATCAAATGCTTCTCGAATATTAATCATCGGTTTATTAATATTTACAATATCATCAGTGCCGATCCGAGGACAGGCAGTGTTCACCCAGGCATCGATAAACGGATAGTTTTCCAAAGCAGAAAGATCAAAGGTATTGTCAATAAAGATATATCCTTTTTTCCCATCTTTCGCTAATTTTTCTTTGAGTTGTTTGGCAGCATACAGATACTGCTGCCCTGGCTTAATTGTCACTAAGATTCCAATATGCTGAGCATGCAAATATTTTTTTACGTTCGCTTTGGCTCTTAACAATTGTTTTTCAATGGCCTCGCCAGAAAGTTCTTTCACTGAATCAGAAAGAGGATCATACAACACAACAGGTTTCATTTTTTCTTTCGTTTTATTTTTATTGTTCTTATCAATTTGTGCCAAAAGCAATGCTTTGGGATGAAACAACCCATCTCCCACATAGAGAATCATATCTGCTTTATCAATGATCGGCTCATTAAAACTATCTGAATAACAATCACATCCTAAAATCTGCAACGGCTGAGCAGTTCGCTTCGCCTTAGTTGTGAGAACTTTTATTTTTAATTTTTCAACTTCTTGTACAAAATCATCAAGCTGAGAAAATTGCACCGCAGCAAATAATGCAATGCGTTTTGGTTTTCTCTCCCCCAAAAATTTTTTAAGTTTCTCACTCACAGTAATCTTCCCTTCAAATTTCGCATCAACAAAAAATAATTCTACCATGTTCTAACTCTCTTATCAATCCGTTCTTTTATTTCATCTCTAATTCTTCTCGTTGTCTCTAAATCTTTTCCATTTGCATCTTCAACTTCCAAATATTCAATTTTATTTCCTGTTAAGAATGCAGGCCAGGTTTCAGGCTCGGCCATGACGACAATATGATCATAGTCATTAATCATTTCTGGAGTAAGTTGCGTTAATTTATTTTTAGAAATATCAATACCTTCTTCTTGCATTGCATCTACAGTGATCTGAGCGCCGCCCACTTCCTTAATAAAATTTTTTCCAGAAGGCAATCTTGTCCCCGCAGAATCTGCCTCGCCATATCTGCTATAAAAGTGATTATGATACGCAGCTGCCATCTGGCTTCTTCCAACATTCGCGCGACAAACATAGAGGAACTTCATCACCATTCCTCCTTGTAAAACCGGTTATGTCCCCACTGGATCATTAGATCAATCTTCAAAACATCAAGTCCCAAAGGAAGATCGCACGCCCCATAACAGCTGCCAAACAAAATAAACACCTGCGCATCAGTATGTTTCTCAATGTGATCTGCAATGTCTCCTGCTTTCTGTTTCAAACCGTCAGGTAATTGCAATAAAACCTGCTTTGGTTTTCTCCGTTTAATTTCACTAATAACACGTTCAAGTTCAAGATTGTACATGTTTATCGAGAATAAGATGAGTATTTAATACTTTTGAATTATTGCCTTCTCATACAACATTGCTTATATTTTCTTCCAGAACCGCACGGACATGCATCATTTCTTCCAATGCGCGGTGAAGAAATTTTTATATCGTGTGGAGGCGTTAAGAAAGGAGTTCTCATTGGTGGTAAACTATTGAAAGAAAGAGGCGTTCTATCCTCGCGAGAAGTGGGAGTGTATTTCGGAAATCCTTCAAATCCCTGATCTTTCATCCATTGCGCCATAATCTCGTAATCTTCAGGTTGTCTTCCTAAGATGGAGCGCGCCCTTGGAACTAATGTTAATGCATATATATCCTGAGGAGAGTTAGAATATACCTTTAAAACATTTTCAATAGCCCTTAATTCTGCAATATCGTGATCATAGCTGCTTAACATATCAAAAACTCCAGAGAAAACTTTTTTAAAAGTATCGACTGGTATTTTTACATCGATAACTCTGTCTAGAATATTATCTTCTCTATCCTCTCCTAGCCGAGTTATAGTTCCCCAATCAACAAGATATGAATTTCCATTGATATTGTAAAAATTTGATAAATGAGTTTGATGATGAACGTATCTTTCTTTGTCATGCAACTCTCTTAAACCTTTTATAAGAGGAAGAATACTGGCATGCATATAGTTGAAAAACTTAGTTAGTCCTTTATCTAAGGTTTTAGGATAAGGTGCACTCTCCATAACATCATATATTTCCTCCCCAACTCTTCTCTTGTCAATAGCAGGAGAAGGAAGAACAAGGAATCCAAAATAACCATTTTCATCTCGCAAGCTATCGTCAAGAAATCTTCCATATGCTTCAACGTGAGGAGTGACAAGATGCTCTAATCTAAAGTGTGAAACAATCGTTGTGCCTCTTACTTTTTCCTCTAATTCAGCAGCAAGATACGTTCCTAATGCGCGGTAAGAAGGGCGAGTTGTTATCAATTTACCATTTACAGCACGGCTTGTCGACATCAAAGTCCCTGAAACTAAATCGATAAAATTATTTTTACTGGGAGGAAGAAAAGGAATACTCATTTTATTTTTTCGTAAATCTTCTATAGTGAGATGGCCGATGCCGCTAATCTGCAATGCTCTCAATTCAATTCCTCTTGTAGCAATAGGTTTCTCTCGAGATATCAAAACAGCCCGTACACCTTCGTAGCCCTCTGCTGCATCATTAGGATCCACATCCCACGAACAAATCGCTCCGATAGTATCTATTTCAGTAGCGGTAAGCGTTGAAGTTTCAGGAATTTCCAATTGAATCTTATACCGTCCTTGATAGGTTCTTACATTCACATTTTCTAATATTGGTTTTGCTCCCATAATTCTTGAGAACTCTTTTATTGAGGGTTGACGAGAGGATATTTAAACATTTCTAACAGTTTCACAAATGTACGTCCCACAGACATATGTCGTAGGGACATATGTTATTGATTACATAAATAAAATTGGATAGAGATTCTTAGTTCTTTAATGAAAAAAGAGCTGATTAGAAGAGAGTTCTTTAAATTG
>JBDKJQ010000039.1:0-4032 GCA_039796495.1 archaeon
CCATATTCTGGGCTCTTGAAAAAATAGTGTGATCCCGCATCACCCTCTCATATCCCTTCTTTGCAATTCTCTCGACGATCTCAGGATGATCTCGTAAAAAGATCATTTTTTCCTTCGCCTCCTCTAAAGAAGCATAAGTTATGATCTCTTCATCAGGAACAAAGAGTTTTCTCATTTGCTCAGGCCGATCTGTTAACAGGAGAGCCCCAAGACCCGTCGCCTCATAAGTTCTCATATTTCCATAAAGCGCCGTATTATCTACATGACAATTAAAAACGATCTTAGTTTCTTTGATGCGATTCTCATATTCAGCCCCATGTACAGGAGCACAAACAATCTCTGGAAACTCATGACGTAAAGGACGAAACTTTAGATGCCACGAAAAAGGATCGTGCCCTTCAGAAACAGCGATCGCGTCTAAGAAAAATTTTCTTTTATTTTGAATCTTATGTGCTGCAATTTTAAGAAGTGTTACGGGCAATAGAGAGCTCCATCTCACAAGTTGCGCCCTTAACTCCCCCAGATAATCTCTGCGAGGTTCATCACACCACATTTCGATTGGGAAATATTGGCAAAGATGTCGTAAAATAAGAAATCTGATCCGGTGATCCGCAAATCCATATCCACTGGTTCCAAAAAAAGCAATCTCTCTAAATCGACTTGAAAAGGCCGGGAAAGAAACCCGATGCCCATCAAAAGAACTTCTCAGCATATCCGTCAGAGGCACATAACGAGATAATTGCTCAGTTAAAACCTCGTCAATCGAAAATAAATGATCGATATAGGCAAATGTATCCGGAGAGAGGTTAGCACTTAAATCTGCTCCCCAATATCCAGATATCAAGCGCACAGAAGAAATATTTTTAATCTTTTTTTTTATCCACTTGGGAACAGCATGAATTGCCGCCCTTTCAAAATACACAATTTCTGGCTTGTGATGACACACGAAATTAACAAGAGCCTGATGAGGATCTGGGGGAGTGGCCCAAAAATGATGTATTTCCGGAAAATCAGCAATAAAATCAAACACCTCATAACCCAAACCTTTTAATGCTTCAGGGAAAAAATTCGGACTTAACAGTCTCTCTTTTCGAAATACAGAAATAACGTCATCATACGTAACATCTTTTGAAATCTGCTTAAAAACTGAACAAGCTTTTTTTCTCAGATAGTTAACTGCTAAGACACGAACAATTTTCATCATTTTTTTACAGTTTCTAGACGTCGGAGCAAATCCGTTAATGGAGTGTTCTCAAAGCCTGTGATTTTATGAAATTTGTCACAGTTCATATAGGTACGCTTTGGTAATTGGTAAGGAATCTGCAGATCATCTATAGAGATTGGCATGATCAACGCTTCATCAGCACCTATAATTTTCGCAATCGCCCTTGTAAGATCTAAACGGGTCCAAACTTCAGGTCCACATAAATTAAACAGCCCCTTAGCATCCATGTTTTGGAGCTTCAACACAGCTGCTATCATATCTTGTTCATAAATAGGTGCAAAAAACTGATCAAAAGCAACCTGGATTGACTGACCTTGAGCAAGAGACTTTACGACTTGATCAATCAAAGTATTGTCTCCCGATTTAATCCCAACAACCTTACTACATCTTAATATTAAATGATTGCCATGCGTTATCTGAGTTACCGCATTTTCAAGCAGATCTTTTTGTTTTCCATATTCATTCAGAGGTCGTTTGGGGGCTTCTTCTACGTACCCACCCAGCTCTCCATCAAAAACATAATCAGAGGAAAAAAGAATAGGAGTGATATCTCGCTCAATCAGACCCTGAACAAGACGGAGCGTGCCCTCAACATTCGTTTTAAACGCTTGGTCAGGTTCGCTTTCGCAATACGACACGTTTGTACAAGCCGCGGCAATCAATCCCCATTTATAATATCCCCTTTTTAAAGATAGCACTTCGAGATCAGGATTGATAAGATTTAGCCTTGTCAACGGATTTTCTGACTTATAATCAGTACCGATAACATCTTGATAGAACGCGAGATAGGCTTCATAGAATTTCTGCCCAAGAAAACTTTTGTTTCCGACAACAAGCGTTCGACCTGGAAGTAAGTAACTCATAATTTATTTCAAAAGACGTTTGTATTTTCTTAAAAAATGTGTACTGATCCTCGAATCACAATAAGTCAGCAAATCATGTCGATTACAAGTTCGCACAAATTTCTCATATAGAGGATCTATGGGCATATCTTTTTGAAGCAGCGTGACTAACTCCAAAAGACCCTGATGGATATCATCCGCATCCGCATTGAGCGCTTCATATTCCTGATCAGGGAAAATCTCATGTCTCTCTGTATCATCAGCAAAGGCTAAATCGACCTGCTCAGAAAATGTTACAAACTCCCCATGTCTTCTTTTAACAAGCGCAGGAACGCAAACAGAAGTTCTATGGAAAAATTGGAGTGCTAAATGCCAAGAATTCAAATAAAGAACAGGAACATCAAAATAATCTCCCAGCGTATTAAAACCAGATCCTCCGCTTATTAAAAGCTTTGCATCTTTTGCAAGAAGGATATCATTTTCAAATGTAGCGTGTGCAGATTCGGCATAATTTATTAAACCTAGCGCCTCGAATTCAGACGGCATCTTTTCTCTACCGGCAAAAACTAATCGATATCCCTGATTCCTGAGATACTGTAATGACTGTAGATAGGTATTTGGATCTGTAGGGGCTGCTGTCGCATTACATACCTGTTGTTTTATATGGACTAAGCAATAGGATCGGGGAGTAAGCCCCAAGGTATTCAAAAAGCAATGAGAACGCTCTGGATGAAAATCATGCAACGGAAAAAACGTTTTTGTCTGCTGCCTCACATAAAACATCTTAGCAAATCGTTTAGCTCCCTCAGACTTAGACGTCTGGTACACAAACGGTGATTTCCAATCTAAATTATACGAAACTTCATTCGATGGCGTTTGCCATTTAATGCGACAATACCCCGCATCAAAAGTAATATCTCTATAATGCATTAACATTGGCAAAAGCGCGTAGTATTTGAAACGAGTTGCTGCAGAATAATAGAACTTGTGAGAATAAAGCTTGATCACTCCTTCAGACAGAGGAGCGCGTTTGCGCAAGAAAACATATTTCTTATTTGGGTCGATTTGCTGCAAATAAACAAGCCTAAAGAAATAATCGAGCTCGGGTATTATATGTCCTACCCCTTCCGCAACGTTTACAATAAAACAAAAATTATTTTTTTTATAAAACAAATAAAAAGGGTAATACAATAAATAAAACCACTGAGCCAACCAACCTGCTATGGAGTTTTCATACAACTGAGCGCTTATGTTGTATGTTTTCTTTAAGAGTTTTATAGCAATTGACATATGTTTTCTCTATGGAACAAACCAATAGTAATCCCCTGTGTAACCTTCCTCTCTAAAAAGCTGTTTCCACGCATCAACATGCAGAATCGTTTTAGCGGTTAAGTTCCAACCGTACATCAGCTCTTTTTCTTGTTCGTTGCGGTATGCATCAACCGTAATAAAGCTAGCCCCACGCGAAACGCGCTGTATTTCTCGTAAAGCTTGCTTCAACTCCCCAATCTCAAGGTTATGTATTGTGTTAATAGAGATGACTAAATCAAAAGATTTGTCCTCATAAGGCAAGCGCCTAACATCCGCAACTTGTACAAACGGTCTGACAGAATCAATTGCGTTTTCAATCGCATAATGCGAGACATCAACCCCATTCACTTCGATGCCCGGAATCAGCTGCATCAAGTCATGCAACATGAATCCTTTTGCGCAACCGACATCGAGAATACGATCGCCAGCTTTGAGATTGTATTGAGTCTGAAACGTGGGAATTACTGGCTGCCAAAATCGAGGATGGTAATGGAACCCCCCATAGCCGTGACGTCTGTCGCCATCAAAAAACTCTCGACCAAATTGCCTTGCCACAGCGCGGTCTTCTTCTGTTTTTGATTGCGCACGCTCTGTGACATTGCGCTTTGTGCGAGGGTAATTTATGAGCAAATCAATTTCTTGCCCCATATTGAG
>JBDKJQ010000040.1:0-6428 GCA_039796495.1 archaeon
AAGAGAAGAATAAAGAATTAACAAGACTATGGAAATTTATACATAGTCCAGAGTTTGAATCACAAATGAATTCTATTTTAAGGGATGTTAACAAACTTAAAGAGTGGGATATTAAAGAAAAAGATATCTTACAAAAAAGAGAAGAGGTTGAAGAAAATATATTAAAGGCTCATAAAATGATTCTAGATGGAATAGTAAAAACAAGAAAAGTGGAAACTTCCCAACATTAAGACTTAGTTGATAAATTCTTATTAAGTGTCTCAGTTTTGAGGCCAATCTTTATAACTTCGGATACCTATTCAAGAATTCAAACACATATGACTCTGATGAAGTGTAATTCTCTGAAATGACAACCAGCGTCGTTGTTTCTTCTCCAAAATCAAGCATGTCAACATACAGATTTTTTTCTTCTGCCATGTCCGCAACACAGCTGATGCAGAACATATCAGGATCTTCCTGATGAGAGTCAGTGATGTAACGAGCGACATCAAGAATATCTGAAAGCGCGGACTCAATGTGCACTGAATGAGTGATATCAAAGTCTGAGGATAATTCTGATTTTTCAAAACTGCTGGCCAGCATAGTCTCAAAAGAAACCTCGCGCTCTTCAATATGTACAGAAGTTTTTGAATCTTTAAATGAAACATCAAATTCATCATAATCAAGTTCTTCAATGCAGAAATGCAGATTGTCATCGACATACGAAGCAATTTCCTTTTCAATGGTTTCTTGCGTTGGCATTAACAAATCCCCTTCATCATAATAATACGGGATAAACGTCCACTCCAAATCAAAAGAGCGTTCCGGTTTTTCATAATAACCCCCTTGGATACCGATGACAGTCAGCGCATCCTGCGAAGTCTGCTCAATACAGTCAAGAATTGACGACTCAACCTGCGATGCCTCAGTCCTTACTTCAAGTTTCGCAAGAATGCTGGAGATATTTGTCGAAGTTTCTGTATTGCGCGCAAGAAAAATTGCAACAGCAGTCACTATAATAATGACCGCGATGACAATAAAAATAGTGGTCTGTGCCCGACTATTGCTCATCCCCTTTTTCATAATATTTTTTATGAATATAAGTATTTAAATGTAATTATCGCATCACCATAATTATGAAAAAAATAATCAATCTGTATAAACCTGTCAGCATAACGCCGTTGCAGGCAGTACATACGTTCAAAGAAAAAAATCCTGCGTACAACGGAAAAAAGATGAGTTACCCCGGTAGATTAGATCCGATGGCTGAAGGGGTGTTGCTTCTGCTTGTGGGAAATGAGAATAAGAAGATGCAGCAGTACATGAAACTGGACAAAGAATATGTTGCACAGATCTTACTGGGAATCGCAACAGACAGCCACGACCTGTTAGGCATGCCAATCAAAGGGGGAAAAATTCCAATTGATGAAAAAGAATTAAAAAAGAAAATAAAGCAATTGAAAGGAAATTACACTCAAAAAATCCCGATGTATTCTTCCATTCGAGTAAAAGGCAAGCCATTATTTTATTACGCACGAAAAGGAAAAACGGAAAATATCCAGCCTCCTGAATTTGTTGTTTCTATAAAAGAGATTCAGATTGAAGATGTCTTCCACATTTCTTCCCAGAAACTGTTAAAAGATATCATAAAAAAAATAAACAATTTAGAGGGAGATTTCCGGCAGGAGGAAATAATCAACGCATGGAAAAATATACTAGAAAACAGCGAAGAAAAATATAAAGTCATACAAGTAAGAATTGCATGCTCCAGTGGTACCTATATCCGCGCAATTGCCGAAGATATCGGAAAAACATATGGCGGCGGGATGCTCATAAGCCTGCAGAGAACAAAGGTAGGGAGGTTTGATGTGCGAGATTCCTTAAAAATTAGTGGTGTTAAAAGATTTCCAAATACATAGGTAGAGTATATTTCAAAATTGTATTAAATGTTCTTAATTAATTTTTAGAAACCTTTACTGCTTTCGGACCTTTATTCCCTTCTTCTACTTCAAAGCTGACTGAATCTCCTTCGCCGATAACGACTCCGGCAGTAAGTCCGGTGCTATGAACAAAATATTCATTTCCGTCATCTCCAGATATGAATCCAAATCCTTTCACTTGATTGAAAAATTTTACTGTGCCTTTCATTTGTATACCTCCTGAATCCTCATATACCTCAAATGATATATTTAACTATTTTTTATAATAATTAAGGGTATTTAAATGGAGAGGTTGCTTCTGGTTAGAAAAGAGGGTTAAGCTTACCCTTCCATAAAGGAAGTGTAGCAGCAAAACAACTATCCTCTTAAAAAATCACTATCTGTATAAGGCGGCGAGGATAAACAAAAAATCTCAAGATGTTTTCTCGCAGAAGTATTTTGTAAACCATGCCTAACTCCTGCAGGAACCATAACAAGAGAGCCGGCTACAAGAGAATACAAGTGATTATCTAGTCTGACCTTGCCGTTTCCAGAAACAACATAATAAACCTCATCGCTTTGCTCATGAAAGTGAATGTTTGCAGTTTGTTTGGGGGGCAGCATACCGTACGCACAGCCAAATCCACTTTTCTCTCTTGTAGGTACATCTAACTCATAGACAATAGCGCCATCTGCCGCACGTATTGGTATCGGTAATGAAACAGTCCTCATATGCCTTTTTTCAACAAGAGTATCAATAACAAATACGTCATCGGGATTAAACGGAGGAAATGCCAACACAAGATGCTCCAAACTTTTTTCAAAATTTTTTAATTGATGAGGCGTATAGACAGGGACAGAAACAAATGAACCTTTGCCCACTTGCAACACTTCCGCTCCATTATAGAGAATGCCTTTGCCTCGGGTAATAAAATAGCATTCCTCCGTTCCATGGTGCTCATGCAGCAGGGAACTATTTTTTGGTTGCATGATTACATGTGCCATGCTTACCTTTGGCAATCTCACACACTCTCTCAAAATCTGATCACATATATTGCTCACTGGAGGCAGATCATACACGTTAATAACTTCTGCTTTCATAAGTATCTCTATAATGGATTACTTATAAAAATTATTCTTTTAAAGAGCTATACTTTTACCAGATTTGCTATCCAGAAATTTCCATTAAATTTTCTAACATAAAAAATGTTATTTTTCCCCAAACTTTTTAATCTCCGCAATTTTCTGCAGCGCAGAAAGTTCAGAAGCAGTAAGTAAATCTTTATTCTCCTTAAATTTTTTAAATTGACCGTGCGACATGTCCGAATACAAATAATCAACATCAGTCAATTGCCGCTCAAAATTAACGCCAGGCAAGGAAATTGCAATTTCCTTTCCTTCTTCTGACTGTTCAACGCTTTGCTTATCTTCCTGAATATCTTTAACACGAGAAATCTGCTCGCCAACCTCATTCATGATCGGAATCCCTTTCTTTAATTTTCCTGCTTCAATACGCACACCAAATACTGCAGGATTTGAATTTCGAAAGACAAAGTTCTTAAGAATTTTTAATTTAGAAACAGTGGCAAGTTCCATTAATCGCTCTTTCTGCAATTCGCTCGCTCGCTCTTTCTGTGTTTTTACGATCTGTTCAATCAATTTGTAGATGACTTCATGCGTAATAATTTTGACTTTACCTAACTCACTATTTTTTATATCTTCATCCGTGCTCACATTAAAACCGACGATGATTGCATTAACAGGATCATTCTCAAGATTCGATTTTGCCACTACGACATCTTTTTTATTGATGGTGCCAATGCCTGCACTCATGATCTGAATTTTTTCCTGCCGCAACAAAGTCAGCAGGGCTTCCAAACTCCCAAGCGAATCAGCTTTTGCAACAACTCCAACCGCATCTGTTTTTATTTCAGAAAATTTGAATTCTTTTTTGATTTCCTCCAGATTATCTCTGAAGACGACGAACGGCATTCCCGGCAGGATATGTTTTGAATCGACAAGCTGCATGCGGATACCTGCAGCTGCAGTGACGCGTGCTACCGGCTTGAATTTAAAAGAGACTGGCTCGATTTCTTCCAAGACCCGCAATTTTGTGATAAGGGGCTGATCAAAACTTGCAATGGCAAGTTCGTCCTTGATTAACAACTGACCATCGTACACGATCGCCTCGCAATATTCCATAGTCTTTTCTTTTTTTATCTCCAGGATAACTCCTTTTGCTTCACTTCCTAATTTCAATTTTTCCTTCAAAAACTTTTGTGACAAACCACATAAAGTGAGTATTAATTCCTTGATGCCTTCACTTGTTCTCGCAGAGCACGGCACGAGCGCAAGTTCCTTAGAGAAGTCTTTTATCTCATAAAATAATTTCGCGTTAAAGCCATGATGATAAAGACTGCCGACGATAGTCATGACTTTTTCATCAAATTGCATCTTTGTGTTTATTGATTGCCGCTCAATACTTTCTTTCACCGAATCTGACTGCGACTTCCATCCAGCAATATTATCTATTTTGTTTAATGCAATGATGAAAGGGACTTTATTTAATTTTAATATCTCCAGAACCTCAACCGTCTGCGGCTTTAATCCTTCATTAACATCTATCACTAAAATAGCCAGATCAGCAAGTGAACCACCGCGTTTCCTCAAGTGAGAAAATGCCGCATGCCCCGGTGTATCAATGAATAAAAATCCAGGAAATTCCAATTTAATTCCTTTCTCAACAATTAAGGGACATCTTTTTTCAATATTTTTTATGGGCACACGGGTGAAAGAAATTTTTTGGGTAATGCCACCCGCCTCTCCTTCCTGCACACCAGTTTTTCTAATGTTATCTAAGAGGGATGTTTTTCCATGGTCAACATGACCTGCGACGGTTATTATCGGTGATCGTAGGGTTTGTGTTGTCATGATAACTAAACGAAGAAATAGGGTGATTAAAAGCTTTTGCTATAATAAGGCTATTTAAAATTTAGGAGTTATTATCAATTTCTTACCAGTACTTTTTTGATATCTTCTAGAAAGATCTTTTAGAAATAGTTGATGGTTTTCTACCTGCAGCAAGATAGGCCAATTGATAAACCATCCCGCATCAATTCCCTTCAACATATCATGAGAGAAACTAATTCGTTTGATATCGGAATAATTTACTCTAGTTGGAATAAGATAACCTACACTTACAACCATTTGACGGTCTGTTAATCGTACATAATACAATTTACTAATTAAAAATATTTGACCGAGAGTCGCAATTACTCCCAATACTGTTAAAAATCCCAAGAAGTATCGTGCAACAATCGCTAATTCGGAAGTAGAAAATAGAGAAAAAATCCACAAAACACCGAAGATTATAGTAATAATCGCAGATGCTATATAAACTACCATGCGTAATCCACTGCTTCTTTTAAAAAAGTATTTGCTATCTTCCATAGCTAAGGTAAACAAGATATGTTTTTAAACATTCAGTCCTTTGAGAAATAATGGGTTGGAGTGAGTGGCCGTATTGGTTGAAGGGAGGAGTGATTGGAGTATCAATTTTTTTAGCTTTTTCAATCATCTTGAATTCACTAGGAGCAATGATACATGAATTTGGATATAAGATTGAATGTCACCCTTGGAGTAGGAGTCTTACAAATTTCGATAGGAGTATTTGCATGAATGAATTTGGAAAGATTTTATCTCTCATAAAATCAATAATGAGCGAAATTAATAATATACTATCTCCGTTTACACTCTACAAGTTGATACCGTTATTTGGACTCCAAACAGGAATTTATCATGGAAATGGGGTGGAACTGATTTTTTTAGTAGCAGTATATTATTTTTTCCTCGGCGCTTTCATCGGCTGGCTCTACGGAAAGATAAAGAAAAGTTCTTAATTTAGAATACAAAGATTTTATAAATTTGAAATTAGTTCTATAACAAAGTTGAAAATAAAATGGAAGAGTACAAGTGGTTTGAAAGTGCACAAGATGATTTAAAGACTGCTGAAGATAATATCACTCTAAGGCATTATAAATGGGCTTGTTTTCAGGCACAGCAAGCCACTGAAAAAGCGTTGAAATCATTGTTGATTAAAAATACTAAAAAATTTCCTAAAATTCACGATTTAGTTGAATTGGCAAAATTAGTACATGCTCCGCAAGAGATAATTATTAGCTGTGGAAAGTTAAATCCTCATTATGTCGTAGCAAGATACCCTGATTTTTCAGAAAATTATTCTAAGGAAGATGCTCATTATTTTGTAAAAATTGCAGGAGAAATAGTACAATGGACAAAAAAAAATCTGAACTAGTCAGAAAATTGAAGAAATTTAAAAAACAGATATCAAAAGAATATCATCCAAAAAAAATAATTTTTTTTGGTTCACGGGCATCAGGGAAACCACATAAAGACAGCGATGTAGACTTAATTATAGTTAGTAAAAAATTTAATAATATGAACTCTTTCAAAAGATCTCCAGATTTATATTTGGAATGGCATCTGAATACGGATATCAATCTTCCTGTC
>JBDKJQ010000041.1:0-4862 GCA_039796495.1 archaeon
GATAAGCCATAACGCAACGAAATAATTCAGGAATCGTGGCCAGATAAGGATCAAGATTCCGATGATAATCGACAAGACTGCAAGCGTGATGGTAAGTGTTGCCATTGTTTCCTCCTTTCACTTTTTGATAACTCCTCTATGAAAAGAGAAGCCATTAATAAAATGGTTTTGTATTTAAAATACTACGTGTGAGCAGCGGTAATTTTATCCTATTTTTTGATATTATTTTAAAGTAGTTACAATTTAGAAAGATTTATAAGTGAGTATTTTATGTTTATTTTATACATAATTATGGAAAGACAAAAGAAATTTAGAATTGTAAGGAAAGTAGCAAAGCATGGTAGCCAGGCTATCATTACCATCCCTGCTATGTTAAAAGATAAACTCAAACCCGGAACTGTTCTTGAAGTTACTTTAGATGTTTTAGAGGAGGTGGAAGATGATAGCAAGGGCTAAACAAAAAGAATCTACAGATACACGAAGCCGATTATTAAGTCGAGTTGCGAATACCCTCGAAGGATATCTGCAATTCTACGATGATGTAACACAAGACGTTACGCCCGGCTGGCCGACATGGTCACAATCTATCAGAATGAAAGCTTTGCTGGACAATCGAAGAATCCTTGTTGCAGACGATACAGGAGTTAATGGGAAAACGTTTACTGCAGTTGCAAGTAAATTTGCCTTAGATAAACAAACACAAAAAAGAAATCCTGCGCTCGTCATTTCTCCTAATTCGGGCCTTTTGAATGCATGGTCTCCTCAAGAAGTCAATCGCTATGCACACATTATGAATGTTCGAGAGCAAGAAGTTGTAACCGTCCAAGAATATAGAGATTTAGATAAAATTACACCAACAACAGATTTTAGCATTTTAAATTGGGAAAAACTTTCAGTGAGCGAAGATGATCATCGATGGGAAAAATTAGGCTCATTACTTGACACATTACACCCAGAGCTTACTATACTTGACGAATGTCATAATGCTAAAGGATTACATTCTCTTCGCGGAAAAACAATGCGAAGAATTACTGACAGAATTAATGGCGGATATCTAATGCTACTTTCTGCAACGCCGATTCCAAATAAATATCGAGACTTGGGAATGATTTTTCATATGCTCGATCCGGGAAAATATCCTAATCCAGCTATGTTTACGCACTGCGCTCCTGAAGTTATGAAAGAATTACTTGATAGACAATCCTGGTTTCGATTAACACGAACTGATTTGAAAGATGAACTTGGCTTGCCAGATTTTTACGAACACGAACTTGCAGTTAATCTTACCGATGAGGAATCAGAAATTTATTTTAAAGCATGGGCTGATTGCGTAACCCTCGGAGAAGGTTTGACAGAACTACGAAAAATATTATACAATCCTGCACTTTCTAAGTATGGCGCTCGATTTAGTGGTCGGAGTTCAAAATTAGAGAAAATTTCTCAAGTAACTGATAAGCTTGTTTCGCAAGGACATAAGGTTCTCATAAAAACAAATTATGTTACTAACTTTATTGATGACATTGTTGAAGCGGTGGGACATGATCCATTAGTTGTTATTGGCGATGTCGATATTACTGATAGAAATCCTATTTTTTGGCAATTTAGACATAATCCGAAAAAAAAAGTTTTAATTGTTTCTTCAGTCGGAGAAGAAAGCGTTGATTTAACAACCGGAGATGTGCCGATAGATCTTTTAAGCATGGAACCTGAACTAAGTCCGCGCGAATTTAATCAATTCACTGGACGAGGATATCGTCGAGGGCAAAGAGCTCCTGTTGCTCATTACTCATTTGTTACCCAAAGCAGACATCTTGATCAATTAATGCTAGGATATCTAACAAATTTATCTCAGCAATATGGATTTGCAATTCCTAAAAAATTCAAACCGAGAACGATTGACGTTGATATGCTCGGCATGAGAAAAGCAAAAAATTGTATTGTTAACAAAGTGTATGGTGCTGAACAAATTACAAAGCGAGAAGAGAGTGTTTATGATGCGCACGAAATTGACCGCGCGGTAACACATCTTGAAGGACTTGTAAAACCAAGTACGTTCAAATCTTTAGAACCGTTTCAACTTTCGACAATTGTTCAAACGCGCTGGAGAAATTTAGGGGAAGAACAATTTGAATCTCTCGTAAAAAGTAGAGGTTGGAAAAAATGGAGAAATTGGTATGAAGATGGATGGAAAGGAAGTGCAAGCTACGTTACTAATGCAATTATCGGAAAATTAATTGATGATCTGGAAGAAACATTAGATGATCCTACTATTGCAAGTATTGGCGACGGAAGAGCATATTTTTCACGAGCAACACAAAAGCCTGCAGTCGGCATTGATCTTGATGCTAAATGGCTTGAACAAGGAAAACGGGATTGCGATAAAAAGAACATTCCGTACCGATACATCCAAGCAAGTGCAACTGATACAACTTTGCCGGGTAATTCCGTCGACATAGTTGTTAATGCATATACTATTTTTTATCTCGGTCAAGATGACCAACGAAGTGAAGTAGAACAGGCAGTTTTGGAAACAAATAGAATTCAAAAGAAAAAAGGAAGATTTTTCGTCGCATTACCTTATAGTATTGACGCGCGAGCGGTAGAACGATGGAATAGAGAAATGCCGGCCTATGGATACAAACCAGTTACATATTTAAGTCCGCACGAAACAAAAACAGAAGGGATGACAAATGGCTGCCACATTATGCAGTATGAAAAAACGAAAGATGTAAAAAAGCCGCAGGGAAAAGATCTTTCATTCTATCACAATCGGGAGGTTTTTGTTGGGTAAAATGGAACCTACTGATGCCTCTCTAGTGTATAGTTATGTATTGACTAAGTTTCATAATAGGTTACATCAAAGATTAGACGAAGAAACGGGAAACCTTTCTTCAAGAAAAAAATCCGCCCAATATTTAAGCACGTGCACGGGCTTAGACGAAGGATTGCTCTATAGAAGATTAAGATTTACTCGTGAATTTCTTCCTGCAGATTACGTTAATGGAAAAAAAGCGCATTTTCCTCGGTTAAGAAGAATAAAAGATAAACAAAGATTAACAGAATTAAATCTCATTATGAACGTGCTTGATATACATGATGAAGATCTTCATGAATATCTGCGTAAAATATATCCTGAATTTGAATTTAATTTTAATGGAAATGAAAAACCAAATAATCATCCAGATAACACCCTTACTGCTAGCGATGTTTCACGTTTAGAAAAAATATCGTTAGAAAATATAGATCTTACCGATAACAAATATTTACGAGATCCGATTATATTCGTACAAGATCTAGCAAAAAAAATTGATTTAGATTTGAAAGAAGGAAAAGTTAATAGAATAGATCACAATGATGTCTATCGACAAGAAGTAGGATCCTGGCCTGCAGCATTTTCACGTGATTTTGAGCGAAAAGATGCTAATGAACATTCACTCCATGTGGGTATTTGGTTTTCAGATAAAATTGACGGAGCTTTTCCTCCAACGAAAAAAATTTCAAAATTAGAAGAATATCTCGATGAGATAAGAGAACTTAATGGAAAGCCATTTTCAAAATTTGATATAACTGATGGCAAAAAAAGTGATTTTGGTTCTTATGCTAAAGATTTAGATATTCAAGTCCACTACACACGAGTTACGAGAGAACCGTTTGATGAATCAATTGCAATGATGAATGCTATCAAGGGAGAATCAGGAGAATTTGTATTAAGTTATCTCTCTACAGATTGGGGATCAAAAGAACATTCCCTCGGAAGCATTGACTCTTTTTTTGATAATGTAAGAAAGGCAAGTGAAACAGACTTTCGTCCTTATTTCCATCGTGCATTTGAATTATATAAGGGAATTCCAAAATCTCAATGGCACGATCCTCAAATGTACACGATGAAGAAAAAATTTCCAGCAGAACCAAAAGATACTTTGTCGTTAACTTCACCAGCAGGAGATTTTCGAACTCTTGATCCATTAGAATTCACAAGAGAAAAAGCCAAAGAAATGGGGATTAAATTTCGTGCAAAAGAAAAAACATTTCAAGGAAATGAATATTGTCAGGGAGACTATTTTGTTGATATGGATGTAACACAAAGAGAACTGAGTGATGGAGGATCCATCAGGTTAAGACTTCTTATGAAAAAAAATGAAGATATAAAAAATTCAAGAAATTTGGATTATTTAGAGGGAAGAATAATTAGATACGATGATGGAAATTATCACTCGTTTAATCTAAAGAAAGGAAAATTGAGTGACTTCACCGTATATTCTATACCATTACGATTTGAAGTAGGAATTATGCGTACGCATGATGACGGTTATGGCGGAGATGAAGACTTATATCTTTGTACATTGATGAATAAAAACGGAGAGTTTGGATTCAGTCATGTTGAGTATGGTAATGGAAACAAAGAGGATAAAATTTTTGGAAGAAATTTTATTGACGCAGCTGAAATTGAATCATTTCAAAAAAGACATCCTGAACATGCTCAAGACTTCAGACCATGGATTCATCGCGTTCTTGAGACGTATAAAGGAGTGCCTCGCTCTGAATGGCACGATCCTTCTTTATATGTTCCCAATACTACATCTCCTCAACTTGAATCAGTTGTAAATAATACGCTGGATATTTTATTCACCGGTGAAGAGCGCGCAGCATTACAAAATAATTTAGAAACTGCAAAACTCAATATGAGAAAAAGCTGGGCATCTATTCCACGATTAAGTCTGGGAGCAATAAAATTACCGACGCCCGGTCAAAGAAGTATAGAACGGGATGAATTTGTCATGAACGCAGCTCCTTTTTTTGTTGAGTATCTTTCTTCATTAGGCGTTATGGAGAGTGATGAAGCAGAAAGATTAATGGCACAA
>JBDKJQ010000042.1:0-6083 GCA_039796495.1 archaeon
TGATGGATAACCTGCTTGAATGGATTCTTGTTATTATTTTTTTCCTTGTTCTGCTTATCGGTCTGTATTTTTTACTGACGCGCGCAGGGAGGATCGGATGAAACGAACAAAAGAAGGAAAACAGGGAGAAGTTTTGACCAGCAAAATCGTTATTGTTATTCTTGCTATTTTTGGATTTTTAGTTATATTATATTTTATCCTGTCCGGCACTTATACTCAGGACATTGACCGACAAACGTGTCATCAATCTGTTATTTATCGGAGCAGTGTTAAAATCGGACCGGTTGATTCAAGCAAAGCAATTCCCCTCAACTGCGAGACTGAAAAAATTTGTTTTAGTTTATCGGGAGAAGACTGCACTGAATTAAGCGATGCTGCAGGAAATCCGGTGAGGAAAATAAGACTGAGCAGTGATGCAGGGAAGGCGAAGGAAGAAATTCTTGATGAAATTGCAGAGGAGTTAAAAAACTGCCAGTGGATGCTGGGAGAGGGACAACTTGATTTTATGCCAAAGGATTTGCTACAAAAAAAATACGGTCTTATCTGTACGCGATTTGTTTTTGATGATGCTGCAAAAGAGCAGATTGATAATATTCCTATCAGCGATGTGTTCCGCCACCTTGAACAAAAAAAGATGAATGACGGAAAAAATTATCTTGAATATTTGTACCCGGGATTTACTGATTATCGAGATTCAATTGCCATTCACCAATTTTTACAGAGTGAAGATGGTTCTCTCAAACCTGTTGATCCGAAGAATTTTGGGATTGACATTGAGTTTGAACGGGGTTATGCAATTATTGCTGTCATGGGAGAGTCAAGCACCTGGCAGACGTGGGCGAAAGCAATCGGTGCTGCCGCAGTCTTGCCGGCGGCAATCGGCGTTGTCGCCTATTTGGGCGTGCCTGTCGGTATTATTCTTATCACCAGTGGCGGAACGATTAGCGCTACGTCGTTTGTTGCGGGAAGTTACGCCTTTGTCTATACGTATCCAGACAAATACTCGTATGTTCCGCCGACAATTTATCCGTTTGATCCGCAGGAATTGAAGAAAAAAGAAATTTTCAGTTTTGAGATTGCGCCGTAAATAATCTGCCTACAATGATTCATATAAAAAAAGTAAATTGGTTTTTGGAATTTCTCCGGTGGAGTTCACTTATACTGGCAGTTCTTTTTTTGTTATGACTCGCGCGAAAATTAGGATGGATTTGAAATACTTTGTTATAGCTTTGCTGAAAATAGCTTTTTTAGTGTTTGTCTTTTATATTGCATACCAGATTTTATTGGCGATTATAGGAGGGACGTGGGAAACAGAAAATATTCTCATTGCAGGAATGGGAATTATTTTAGGCGGCATGTTTGATATTGTAGGATTTCTTATCAATCAGGGAAACAGCCTTGGAATATTACACGAAAGAACGAGGCATATGAATGATCGGTTATATAATCTTGAAAGAAATTTTAATGGCTTATAATCGTTGCATATATAAAACACAAAAGTCTATCATACAAAGAGAGGAAGCATGAAAAAAAAAGGTGAGGCATTTTTGGAATATAACCTTGTGTTCATGATCCTTGTTGTTATCTTTTTGGTTTTTGGTGTTCTTCTGATTGTTCGATATGAAAGTTATACTGCTTTCTACGAGCAGGTATATGCCAAGCAACTTGCGCTCGTGATTGATAAGGCAGAACCGGGAATGACCATGGAAATTGACATCACTCCGCTCATGAATTCAGCGACGAAAAACCGCTTTAGCGGCACGGTAGTGAACATTGATAATAATGAACACACGGTTAGTGTTTATCTGGTTGAAGGAACCGGCTACAGTCATCAGTATTTTAATGATGTTGCCATTGAATGGAATATCAAACAAGAGGAACGCGGGTTGACACTCGTGTTGCATTTTTATGAAGCGAATGACAGCGATCCTACTGAACGCAACGAGGTGAATGCATGAGCATGAATAAGAAAGGATTTCCGCTTGAAGACGCCGGCATGTTTTTTTTATGCTTTTTAATCATTATTGTCCCCCTTGTTATCGGTATCAGTATCTTTTTTATCTATCAGGCAGATGTTCGAGGTGTTGAAGCGCAGCTATTGGGGGAAAAAGTGCTCGGTGCGCTTATTGATGAAAATGGATTGCGTCCTATTGTTCTGAGTGATACTTTTAACCTGCTGAAAGAAGCACATTTAGATTCTGCGGTTATTTCAGGAGGAAACTTTTTTGTCATGGCCGAAATATATGAAGAAGATGACCTGCTTAAGCGCTACAAAGAGGGAACGCGCGATTTTGAGGTGTACTGTGAACTGAAAGGAGAGAAATTGCCTGCATGCTTTCGAAAAGAAATTTTTATTGATGTCTACAAAATAAATATACTGACTGCATCAAACCAACGATGAAATTCAACAAAAAATCTTTTACACTTGCGACCTGGATGGTTGCGTTTTTATTTATCGTATTTGTTATGCTAGCCTATCTCTTTTTTGTTTTGGTTAACTATAGCGGGCAGACTTTTTTTGGAAGAAATACAGAATTGATTGTTGAGGAAAGCGCAAGTTCTTTTGATCATCGGCTCTTTTTACTTTTTTTAAACAAGGATATCGGAGAGACGACGATTCTTGGAGGGATCAAGCATTTTATTGATCCGTTCTTTGAAATAAAGAATGATAAAGGAGAATCTTTCATTGCTCTTTTTGGGATTGGTGCTTTGGAGCGTGTCGGATCTGAGTTACGAAACGATATGTATGCGAAAGGATTTGACGACGGCGATTGGCAGGCATTTATCGCCGCCCAGAAGATTGTTTCGGAAAGCGAACTTATTCGCAGCATTGTTGAAACGCTGAATAAGGAATGTGACCGGTATCTACTGAAGATTCCCTTTGGAACCATTACTGAAGGTGGATTAAAAAATATTGATGCGAGTGTCTTTGAAGACAGCGAGAGCAAGCGGCTCTTGTATACCCCGACGATACAATATACGACCTATTATCGAGGGGAAGTTATTGAAATTAAATTCAGAAAATCAATTGATTGCACATGATACCTTTTCAAAAAAAGAACTGGAACAGAAAAGCGGTGTCATTCTCCATACTTTTGCTTGTGTTTACTGCGGTTGCATTGGCTGGGTTAAGTTTATATTATTTTCATTCATTGAACGATGAGATACACGAAAATATTTCGCTGTATAATGACGTGAATAGCGTGATTATCCTCAAACAAGAACTTGATTCTTATCTGAATGAAATTTTTGCTGAGGCAGTGGCCGGATTTACACCGGAGCAGGGAGCTAGCGTTTTTGTAGAGCGCTTTAAAAAATCATTGCATACGTATCAGAACAAGCAGGGATATTATCCTGTTGTTGAACTGGCGCAACTGGAGGGGCTTGAAGAGAGGGCGGTTGAAATCAGTGAAGACAGACTTTTGTTGCATGTCTCTGCATTGCTTGAGGAAAAGACAAGCGAGATGAGTGTGCGTTATTCGTATGAAAAAACATTTGAAAAGATTTTTAAATAGCCACGTGTTAAGTAGAACATGAAAAAACGCTTTGGAGCGTTTTTAATTTCCCAAAACGTTTGGGAATGTAGGGAGTTTTGAAAAATGAAAAGGAAGGTGAAGCAATTGAACAAGCGCGGCGCTGAGATGACTATTGGAACTATTGTCATTATTATTCTTGCTATTGTGGTGCTTGTGGTGCTTGTGTATGGATTTACCGTCGGATGGGGAGATTTATTCAGCAAATTAACTGGCTTGGGCGGAGGGCAGGTAAATGTACAGACAATTGTACAAAGCTGCCAGATTGCATGCTCGACACAAGCATATTTTGATTATTGCGAGAAGACAAGAAATATTGTTTTTGAAGAAGGAAAAGATTCTGTTCAGGAAACATGTTTTGGTCTTGAAAATAGCAGAGGCGGCTTTAATTTTGGATTGGCACACTGTGACAAAGTACAATGTGATGTGAATCCTCAAAGACAGGTTCAGCAACCAGCAGTAAATCCTGCAGCGAATCCTACTCCTGTCGCACCCGCTGGTGTAAGTTAATTTTTTATTTTCACAACATTTAAAACATTCGTTTGGTTCTATCATTGATAATAGATATTACCTACTATGGACTACGATACACCTCAACGAAGAAAAACGAAAACTGATAAACGGGCGAAAGCTCGCTATAATCGCTATAAAAAAGGCGGGGGAAAATCAACGAGAAGCAGTAAGCAGGAGCATGACCGGCAGTTTATTTTTAAATAAATTTTCTCTAACAGAACATTTTTAAATAAGTTTGAGCTGATATATTAAAATGGTGATGAAATATATTTTTTTGAACATGTATGTTCGGGAGAGATATGGCTTCTTCTAAACCCTCTTCGACGGGAAAGCGTTCAGCATCGGATGAGGCACCTCGTTTTGATTTTGTTAAAACTATGATTCCCGGTTTTGACGATTTATTCACTGAGGGAATTCCTCGCGGCAGTTCTGTTCTTATTGAGGGCGGGCCCGGAAGCGGAAAGACCGTGTTTTGTCTGCATCTTGCAAAAAACTTTTGCATGAAAGGTAAAAAAGTTTTGTACATGAGTTTTGAGGAGCCGGAAGTGCGCTTAAAAATTCACATGCATAGTTTTGGTGCTGATCCTGAAGAATATGAAAAAAAGAAATTATTATACATTAAGCGATTTAATGCTCTTGATATTGCGCGCAGCGTTGAGGCGCTCTTGAGCGAGGCGAAGAAAGAATTGCTTGTTGAAGTGCAGCCGGTTTTGATTCCCAAAGATTTTCAGCCGGACTATATTCTTATTGATTCGCTTACCAGCATTGGAAGCGCTTTCAGCGGCGAGGAAAGCAGATTTCGTATCTATATGGAACAATTGTTTCGTTATCTGGAGGGACATGGCATCACCTCGTTTTTAATCCGGGAAACGTCTTCACCTTCTCATATTGGTTCAACTTTTTTTGAGAAGGGTGAGGCAGTTTCTTTTTTAAGCGATGGTATTATCAGTCTTTATAATGTTTTTTATCGAGGAAAAGAACGAAAACGAGCTATTGAGATATTAAAGATGCGGGGAGCGGAGTTTAGCAGAAAAGTTGTTGAGGCGGAAATTGTTCATGGTAAGGGAATTGTTGTGTATCCCAATCGTATTTTAACCGGCGACTTTGTTTTGACATAATTGTTATAGCCGAGAAAAATTTATATAGGTTCTTCTTTTTTTATATCATGCACAAAGAAAACGGGTGGAGCGCGTTGCCTCTCTCATTGAGGGTTATTTTTGTTGTTTTAGTGTTAGGAGTCATTTCTTCCCTGTGGTTTATTCCTTCTATTTCTTTGGCAGGGTATCCTCTTGTTGCCTGGACGCTCTATGGTAATGCCGCTCTTGTCAGTTTTTTTATTTTTAATATTATTTTGACTATTGTTATTTTTGTCGGCATGTGGAATCGTGCTGCGTGGACGTGGGAATTAGGCATCCTCTATTTTGCTTTTTTTATTCTGACGAATGCGTGGACTTTTTTTGATATTGTTCGCTCATCACTTCCTCTTGTTGGCGTTTATATTTACTCGATGATTCTTAACGGCATTAGCGTTATTATTAATGTGGTCTTTCTTATCATTATGTATCGTCAGCGCTTTTATTTTGAGCCTCATTTACGGCGCTGATACAAATATTCTGCTTTTTTGGGCTCAGTTGAAAATCTCTAACGCAATAGCCTCAGGTTATAGGCAGTTGCCTTGCAATATGCTTCAACGCATATTGCTCGCCAGTGTTTAGCTAATGTGAATCCACCGTATTTTCTTTTCACAGCTCCCTGTCCTGATTCAATTAAACTCCGTCGGTGATACTCCTTTTCAGAATAATTTTTCATCTGCTTTTTGCGGTAAAATCCTCTCTTGACATTTTTTCTGGGCTTGATTTGTGTTTGAATATTGCTGTCAAAACAATATTCATGCAGCCATTCAGCGTCGTATGCGGTATCTCCTAAAAATGTTTTCTTAATATCTACTCGCTTGAGCAAATATTTTGCATCATTGATGTCATGCCGAGGCTTGCTTCTGATTCTTAATGCAATAAATGTTTTCTTATCAACGTCAAA
>JBDKJQ010000043.1:0-9218 GCA_039796495.1 archaeon
CCTGTCGCATCCCAACTGACAGAGATATTTCCCGCCCAAAGAGCAATAGTGCCCGTTGTTTCTCCGCGAAGGTTCGTACCATTAATTTGCGTTGCATTGACGGGAATTGCCTTATTGCCGGTATTGTTTAAAGTAAGATTAAGAGAAGATGTTCTATTCGTTGTGCCCGGTACTAATCCTATCCATTGAAGAGAACTTGCTTCAAATCCGACTGTTTCTCCGACGGAAAAATTAGTAGAGGCGTTGATTGTCATGCTGTCGCTCGTATCATTAATAGAGGCACCGATTGCCCACGTGCCCACTGCATCAAACCAAAACATCGTAACATTACAGGTGTAATTTGCATTATTGCCGCCATCTGCCTGGTATTGATAACAACTATAGTTTTGTCTGATTGGCTCTCCTGATCTTGTAAAATTAATACGCGCAGAAGAATTTTTCATATCATCCACACCGTCAGCATCATAGACGGAAAAATTAATAATGACCGAAGTTCCAAACGGTCCTTGGTTGAGGCCGTTCCACACCGGAGTCATCGTATTGTTATGCACAAGTCTAATCTCCGGAGCAGAATTGCCGCCTGTCCCTATGGTAATTTGGCGCGTTTCACTTTTATTTCCGAGTGAAAGCGTATCATTTGCCCAGGCATAATAAGTGTATAATCCGTTATCAAGCCCTGTACTTACATTTTTGCTTTGATTGACGGTAAGATACCATTGAGTTGAATTAAATTTGTAAAGATTTGAAGTATACAATTGATAAATTTCTGTGTCATTAAACGTTCTGTTATACAATCTTACTTCGTCAATATTTCCGGCGAATAATTCATCAGTAGCATTATCATCACATCCAATGCAAAAAGGATCTGCAGCATTAACGTTGTTGGGACTTGCTCCAAGCGTAGGATTACTTGATTGTACTCCGTTAACAAAAATTGCTCGTGAACCATTGGAAAAATACACTCCGGCAATATGATACCACTTATTTGTACTAATGATTCTGGAAGTGTTTGCCTCTCGACTATTACTGCTGGTATCTGCATACGTTAATGCAACCCTTGCATTAGTGCCATCTCCATCCTTGAGCCATAATCCCCATCCTTCAAAAGGAGCAGCGTTGTTCTGTTTTGTTACAATCGCTTTCCATACGTTGGAAGCGGGGAGTGCCGTTGCATTAATCCAGGCAACAATGGTAAGATTTGAATTTGCCGGCATGTCGTACACATCTCCAAAGCTAATGAAGTCTCCTGTCCCATCAAATCTAAATGTTCCTCCATAACGTCCTTCTCCTTGGCTAAAATCTGCGCTTCCTGCAACTGCCCCGGTTCTATTGAATCTGCTCAGATCTTTGACCGTAGTCTCATCTTCTCCTATAGAACTTCTGTTATCAAGATTAGTCATGAAAATAAGAGAAGAGTCATAGAGCGTGGTATTTGATGTATTCCAGTTGTATACTACAGTAGCTATCCCGTTGCCAACAAGAGAGATATTTATTGAAACGTTCGTGGAAGAAGTTGTAGTGGCATTCGCAGATGTTGGATTAATGAATGCAATTGATGGCACTTGACCGATAGTAATGCTTCTGGATTCGCTTATATCTTCAAGATTAGCTCTGTTTTTTGCTGTTGCATAAGAAATATAAGTATCTATATCAAGCAAATCAGTTGTATTCTTGCTTTGATTGACGGTAAGATACCATTGCGTGGTATTAAACTTATACAAATTGCTTGCATATAATTGATACACTTCCGATGTGTTCAGGCTTCTGTTGATAAGCATAAACTCGTCGAGAGAGCCACCAAAATAACTCTGAATCTGATTTGGGAGACCTCCGATATATAAATTACTGGTGCTTGTTGAAATGCTGGTGAGCGCGTTAGTGGTACTGACTAATCTTCCATTCTTGTAAAGATTAACATCAGTGCCGTTAAAAACACCGACAAAGTGGACCCAGGAGTTAAGCGCGTTGCTGTCAATCGCAGTTGGATCTGCTGCTTCTTGCCAACCACCGTCAAAGATGCTAAAGGTGATAAAATTTGAAGTACTTAGATACATTTTATAGCTATTACTCTTCGCAAAAACATGATTATCAGCAAGACCCGGAGAAAGAGATAAAGGATTGATCCATATAGACGTAGTCATATTTCCGACGAAATTTAAGCTGTTATTATGAGAAACATTGATAATACCGTTATTAGCAGCTTGCGAAAGGGTAACACAGTTTCCGTATTTACAATTAGTGGTATTTACGAGCGGCGATAATTGTGAATAGTCAACACTGGTTCCATTATTTTTGTACTTGCTCACATCAAAAAATTTCGTATCGTTTTCCCCTAACGCACTTCGATTATCAAAATTAAAAAATAAAACGACTGAATCATTGAAGAGTGTGTAATTAGTGCCCCCCCAGTTCCACTTTATCTCCTGTAGATCAGGCTCAATAATGGACAAGTTAAGAGTTAACGTCCTGTTTGCCGTTACAGTTCCATTATAAGGACTGTCATCGGTGAAGTTAATGAAAGGAGATGCCGGACATGTCCCGTCCCATATACTGCCGTTTATATAATATGTTTTTAATACACTCGAGTTTGTGAAATTAGTATAAGCAACTGCAAATGTTCCATCACACAAGGAAGGAACACCTGCAATATTTTTTCCAACGGCAGTGATAACTGGATATACTCCATTAACCATGTCTAGTCTATGAAAATTACTATCAACAACAAACATCGGTGTTGCAATATCTAATGAAGCATTAAAAACACTTGCTAATACCTGTGAATTGCTTAGAGTTGAATTAACCCAGACTAATGCAAAATATTCTCCGCTTGAACCGTTATTTATCGTAGCTGATGCAAGTCTTGTCCAGTTGCCTGGATTTGATACAATTATTTTTAATCCTTTAACTACATTATTACTTGCATCTCTGACCGTTGCTGTTATGTTTGGAACAGGGCCAGCACTTCCATTACTATACCAAATAGCAACAAATTTATTATCATCAAGCTGTGTTACTTCTACTGCTGAAGTATCTCCTACATCAGTATCTACATCAGTTTCTCCGACGATATTTACACCTACTTCGTCTATTGTTGTAATTGTTACATCATTGTCTGCATCATCATAAAAAATGCCCGCCCATGATGAGCTATTAATTGCAACACAATCAAACAAATTCGAGGAATTAGATCCTTGACCCATTGCAGCGTCAATAGTATTTTCAACTCCAATAATTGCATTTGTAGCACTATCAACCATGTAAGCATCAGGATCACTTTCTCCTGCGTCAATATAACAATAGGCATATGCAGTGCTGTTTATTGTCGTCAACGCATTATCCTGAAAATTTGTTCCTACTGCCCCATCTGTTCGTGTCATTCCAGTCAAACTGGTTCCTGCAATTGAATATGTTGCGCGCATTTCATCTGCTGAAGTTATATTATACCATCCAATGGCAAAAGCGGTAGAATTAATCGGAGCTATAGCAACTCTTTCTCGTCGGTAATCAGTAATATCATCAACAAATGTTGGTCCTAACATAACCGTTCCGTTAGTTGTTACTATCTTAAAAAAGATGCCGTTATTTGAGTTATTTGCCCAGACAACAACAAGTGTTGATTCATTAAGAGGAGCAAGTCCAATATCTCCTGAAGCAGAATTAATCTGAATAGATGGATCAATAATATGGTCAAACTGCAGGCTTCCTCCAATTACGCGCAAGTCAAAAACATCCTGGCTTTCAGACAGCAATTTTTCCAGGAAAATTTTGTTATAGTCTTCTGAAATTAAAGAAGAGAATTCTGCAATTTTTTCACTGCCGTTAGATTCGTACACCTCAATACGGGGATTACCCGAAATAATTCTGGGGAAAATAGTTATGTCGTTTTCTTTCGTAAGATTTTTTTCAAAAGTGACTCTGACAAAATGTCCGTCAGCAATTGTCTCGCTCCAGTTTCCGTCAAGTTCTCTAACTTCCTCATAAATATTCTTGATAAATGTTCTATTCTCATCCAAGTGTTCTGCCCGTGAAATAAAAATAATTTCAAAGGTTTGATCGCTTAAATGAGGCACGTTCCAGGCGATATAATCAAGTTTTCCATTACCGTCAGTGTCATTAGTAGTGAAATCAACAAACTGGTCTTCTTCTCTCCAGTAAATTTTTATTTTGTGTTTCTCATCAATAGAAAATAATTCAGGTATTTGTGAGTAAGCAAGAACATTTGTGTAATTCATTTCATCTGAGGCGCTGATAGTGACGACTTTTCCTGTTGGTGATGCAACTTCATGCGCAGAAGGGCCTTCAGTATAATACTCGACGGCAATTTCTGTTGCACGTGTTTCAGAGATGATAGGATCCAAAAAGATGACTTTGCCCTCCTCTGTTTCCGTAATAAGAGCATCTGTTTCAGTAATTTCAACGACTTTTCCCGTAAGAGTTATTTTTTGCACGAGTGAAAGGAAAAAAGTAAAGATGCGTGATAAAAAAGAAGAGGTAGGTCTGTCTGAGATAACTCCTCCAGTGATAGGAGATCTCTGGCTATCCATCTGCTGAATATCATACATTATTTCTCGCGCTTCAACGCCCGTTTTTACCGAAATATTTTCAGCTTCTTTCGGCAAAGTGACCTGCAGATTATCCGTCGTTGTTTCATCAATTGTGATTGTTTTTATCCATTTCACCGGCTGGTTAATGACTGCAGCATATTGGGTGGTAGTGATAGGAATTTCTTTTTCCGCCAGCTCTTCAACCGTTGTATTATCAGGTACAATTTCTTCAAGTTTCTCTTCTGTTTTATTTTCTTCTCCTTGTTCTGTTTCCTCTACTGGTTTTTCATCTTCTTGGTTTTCGTCAGGTATTTCCAATTCAGAAGAAGGCGGAGGCTCCTGGGAAGGACTCGTTGTATGGTTTGGAGCCTCCGTTTTATCTTCTGAAAATGATTCGTTTTGTAATCCCTGCGGTAAATCCGCAATTTCTTTTTCTGTTGTATTCTCTGCTATGCGCGCCACTTCATCAGCGATTTCACCGACGGCAAAACCAGTTATTTTTTTTGTAAGCTCTTTTCCGTTTTGATACAGTGGTTGAAAAAAAATGAATGAAAAAAGAAGGAAAGAGACAAGAAAGAATATGAGAAGGACTCGTTGTATGGTTGTCTTCCTCGCCTCTCTTCCTATCTTTTTTTCATTCGCATGAATAATGGCATCATAATGATTAAGCCACCCCTGAATTGTTTTTCCATCATATTTTTTGTGGATAAAATGTTCATATTCAAAATAAGTGATCTCTTTATTGAGACATTTATTTTTTATTGTTTCAACATAATCTAGAATTCTTTTTTTGCCGTTTTTTGCTGCGGCTATTTCTGCTCTGAGCAGAGCTATAGCTCTATCTAAACGAGTCCTTCCCATACCTACTATTTATGTAAAATTAGCTTATAAATCTTGTTATTATACTTATTATTTATGTATAAGCCCAAAAGAATAATTTACCTAAACAAGAGGGGACAAGAAACAGTAAAACCACTCTCAAGAATGCCCTGCTAGAAAAGAAAAATTCTCAATTAAAATAAAACAGGCGTAATAAATACTTCAATTAATGCTGCAATAAAAAGTACAATAACTGCCAGAATAATGAGATTTAAAGAATCTTGTAAAATTATCCAAAATTTTTCTGATTTCATGTCATGTTTGATGATCGCAATGCTGACAATACCTCCTGCCAATGCTCCGATAAAATACGCAAGGATTTCAGGAATACCGTGAATCATATAGCGCGCTAACCCGAGAGGAAGTTTGCTTATTTCAGATTTTGCAAAGATGCCGATCGCTGCACTGATAACACTCGCATTCCACGCAAGAATAAAGATTGCACCGGCGCCAAAAATCAGAGAGAATATCAACGTGAAGATTAATACGTACATGTTGTTTGCAAAGATAGTCACTATTTTATTGCGTGCTGTTGAAAAACTCGTTGTTTTGCTGAACATTTTTTCTGCATATTCGTTCACACAGTTTTCAAAATTTGTTGGCCGGTTGATGATGCAAAATGTTTCAATCTGCGCGGTAAAGCTTTCACTTCCCGTCTCAAACATAATATACCACGTTGAAAATGCAATCACAAATCCTAAAAATAAGAACATGAAATAGGTTAACGCTTTGCCATGTTCTTCAAGTAATCGAAGCAAATTATCGGACTGAAGATCTTTTTCTTCTTCATTCTTTATGGCAAAATACATAAAGGGTAGAGAGAACATAACGGAAAAGGTCACCACCAAAATACCTCGATACTTTGACAACACCGGGTCGCTCGCAAAGATCCAGTGAGTTAATAATAGCGATAACGCGCCGTAAAATATGCCGATAAATAACATCTCCCACGGACGTTTTTCAGCTTTCGCCGGATTAATAAGCAGTTCTAACATAATAACACCTTTTTTATGAGTAACAAATCTCTCTTTTTAAATTCATTTATTTTTTTCTTCATTCTCAATTTCCTGGACAAGCTGTTCCATGGTCGTATCAAGCGTTTCAATCCGCTCCATGACAGCATTTTTTCCTTCCTGCAGTTTTTTCAGTTGCTCTTCCACAATCTTTTTTGTTTCAGGAATGCTTTTCTTGACTAGATTATTTTTTCCCACATCTACAATACACGCACTTTCTCGCAACGAAACTGGCAAGAAAATTTGTTTTCCAATATTAACAAGCATTTCCTTTGACTCTTTCTTTTCAAGCTCCCGCAAACTTTCATAGAGTGATTGCAGTTCATGCAGATTGTTCTCGATGAGCTGAAACTGCTGATTAAGCGCATTCAATTCCTGCTCAACTCTCTGCACCTGGGAAATATATTCTTGTTTCATAGCTATCAGTACACAAAAATCCTTTTAAACATTTATATTCTTTCAAAAGAGAAAAAAGATGGTCTTTCAAAAAAGATATGTCGTGATTTCTTGGATGATGGCAGTATTCGTATGGTTCTTTATTTTTTATACGTCATCTTTAACCTTCGCAACAGGTGGGGGAACAGGATACTTGAGCTATATCTATCATTTCAGCGTCTTTTTTGCGTTTGCATTTTTTCTGCTCGTTGCATCATTACAAGGAAGATTTAAAAAAGAAATTTTTGCGCTTGTTATTATCCTCGCAATAGTCTATGGCATCTCTGATGAATTTCATCAATATTTTGTGCCAGGACGATATTATGACTACAAAGATATGTTGCTTGATGGTGCAGGAGCTATGGGGGCAGGCATTGTCTACATAGCAGCTTTGCTCGTAAATAGATTACTGCAATCCCATCATCTTATTCAGAATAATGCTGAAGATAATTGATGCGCCAATATACCATACAAGCCAGATAGGAAAAATCCACCACTTTCCAGCAAGCGAGGTCGCCGCAAACATTGATCGCATCCATCCAAACAAAAGCAGGATAGGAATTATAGTTATAATCATCGGCTTGAATGACTGCCGCATTTGTTCCGGCATGTCTTCCAGCATTTTCTGATTAATTTCCATCATCTTTTCAGGATGATTCTTGTATTGTTTCATCTCTGCACGCAATTGCTTCTGCCGCTCCCGAATCTCTTTCATTTTCGCTCGATCAGTCATAAAATATCTTACAACAGTGATGAAGATAGTAACTAAGAGTGAAATCAAAATTATTGATACATGCGGATAACTCATAACAAACGCGTCAAATACCATGTTCTTTTTGCAAAAATATGAATCAAGGGAGGTTTTTAAATATTGGGAAAATAAAAACTAAACATCCCACAGTGCAATAGCTTTGTCAACTAAAGAATCAAAAAAACTTTCTTGATAGATTATCAATAAGTTCATGATGTGTTGTTTGTCTATTGCAAGCTTGTAATAAGTTTGGCGTCCTTCTTTCCCGACAGTGAGCATTTTCTTCAGCTTTAATCTTTTTGCATGCCAGGAAACAGTTGAAGGGGATAACTGCAAGAATCGAACCATTTCCTCAAATGAGCACTGCTCGCGTATCATAAGAAACAGCAATAGGTTTCGGATGCTTTTCTGTCGCAAGAGCATTAAGAGTTCTTTGTCCACATCCAGCTCATGGGAAAAATAACAAAGCGTATTCCTGTTTTTCTCCTCGGTAATAAGGTCGTGTCGTGTTAAATAATCAAGATGATATTTGAGCGAACTTGCAGGCAGCCTTGATATTCGTTCCAATTCCCTGAAATGACTTCCCTCATATTTTTTTACAAGTTCATAAATTTTTTTCCGCGTCGCAAGTTCCAGGATTCTCTTTTTTAAAAATAACTTTTCAGTCATTTTTAGTCTCCTTTCCGTATAACTCCCAAGAAAAAAGCAGCAATCACAAAAAATTCCAGAACAATGGAAACCGGATCAATCCAGTCAAAACCGGAATAAAATAACTCAGAAGCAATTAAAAAACTTTTCAGAGAAAAGAGCAAAAAAGCAGCACTGATATACAGAAACTTGTCCCGACCATCTCGTTGATATGCTATAAGAGTGATGATGAAAAGTACAAATGCAATAATGCCATTAAGCAAACTCAATAATTTTTCAAGCTCAAATCCAAACAGCGGATAATCTGCCCCCTCCACACCGACTTCTTCATGTGCAATAACAAAAGTCAAGCACAGCATGACAAAAACCCCAGCAGCAAAAAGTAAATTTTTATGATCCATCTAATAATGAAGATTATCAATTTATAAATCTTATAGTACAATCATCAAACAGCAAAAATAAAAAAATAACTAATCGTATTCAGTGCTTAACACCTTAAACGTTTCATCAAGATGCACGTCAACTTCACGACCATCAGCAAGGGTTATCTCAATTTCATAATACCCTTCCTCATCATCAAGTTCCGTGTCGGTCACGCGGCCTTCACCGATATATGCAAGCGCAGCTGCACTGGCTTCTTCAAGCGCATTTCCCGTAATTGCAATCTCGTGCGCATCTTCCATTTCTGATTCTTCATCTTCTCCATCAGTGGCTTCATCTGAATCACTCACATCAACAACGGACAACCCTGCTTTCATATCTGTTTTTGCTAAAGGAGCTTCAGTGTTTCCAAACGCAAATGCAGCAACGATAAAAGTGCCAACAAGAATCGCACCTAACAGGACAACGCCTAACACTAATTTTTCTCTCATGTATACCTCCTTACAATAAATGTCATGAAAGTCCTAATGAAAATAAACTTATAAATGCCCTCGTACAATCATCGAA
>JBDKJQ010000044.1:0-6320 GCA_039796495.1 archaeon
ACTGATCAACATCAACCAGAGGTTTTAATCGCTCTCTGCCCTGTTTATGAGAACTTATTAATTCTATAAATCCATATTTTTCCAAGAACTTGACGTCGTGTCTTACTGCTTTAAAATCCCTTCCTAAAAGCTTGGCAAGCTTATATATCGATTCAGGTGTTTTTGTCTTACAGATATGTAACAGACGTGCTTTCTCATTGCTTAGAAGCTGCCGCAATTCAGCAACCTCGGTATGTTTGGAGTTGGTTCCCTTTATTTTTTTAAATAAGCCTGAAAAAGCGCCTTCTTTCTCAGATAGAGTTATCGTTTTTGTTTTGATTTGTTTGGTCATTTTGCGATTGGTTATGCCCTGAATAAAAAAGGAAAAATTAAAAAATCTCTTTAGTTTTTTCCTTATTTATAGCATAGTTTTTACTATTTTTACATATTTTATAGAGGGTAATACTATATAAATTTTTCCCTATAACTAGAATATATATTTTTAAGATATTGGTTTTTTTTTTTGATATATGTTATAAAAAAAGGAGTATTATAAACTCCGGGTTGTATTTATTTGCCAGTTACACGATAACCTTTATATAGCGGAAAAATTACTAGTATCTATTGCCTTTGGCAATAAAAAGAGATCAGTTTATACAGTTTTGTCTTATAGATTACAGAAAAAAATTATATAATCTTTTTAAAATGATGAAAGGAGGTTAAAAAAGAATGTTTAAATTTAAAAAAATAGCTTCTGTGCTTACAAGTGCAGTTATGCTAACGAGTACAATCGGCTTTGCTGCTGCCGCAAGTTATCCACAACCTTTTGTTAGTGGAGGTGCTGCAGATGGAGCTGTTGTATATGGCTCTAACGCCGCCATAAGTGATGTTACCGCCGCTATTGATGTGCAACAAAAATTAAGTTCTTTAGTTACTGTTGATTCAGATAAATCTGATTCTGCCGTTACTGGAGAAGCTGTTGCATTATTCACAGGAGGTACAAAACTCTACATCAATGACACCCTTAACACGGTTAAGACGACGATTACAAAATCTGAGTTGCCAAATACTTTAAAAGATGAATCTTTCTCGGGAAACGTTGACGCTTCAATAACTCAAACAATTAAAGTTGGAAACGATCCGCGAATCACCTATGAAAAGCAGCCGACAAGTTCAGATGATCCGTCAGTTGTCTTAAAATTGAGTACAAATAGTGATTTACCTATGTTCAACCTTACTGCAACATTCAGTAAGGCTGTTAATTTCAGCAGTATAGATTCTGAAGGAAATTCCTTCACGTTATTTGGAATGCCTGTAACCGTAGGTTCTGCTACTACCGCTACTACTCTCGTTCTTCTCAAAAGTGCAGAGAAATTAGATTTGAGCAGTGATGCACCAGCTGCAGATGCAACTGTTTCAGGTAAAGTATACACTGTCGAATTAGTTTCTGCATCCGATACTGCTGCAACTGTAAAAGTTACAGATAGTGCGGGAAAAAGCGAAAGTAAGGAAATTGATGAAGCAGCGTCTAAAAAAGTTAATGGTATCACTATTGCTGTTGTAAATGCAGACGAAACAAATTTGAAATTGTCTGCTTCAGTAATTGCAGGTACAGATAAATTAACTCTTAAAGATGGTGATTCAGTACTTATTGGAGAAAACGACGAAGTTGTTGATGGCACGCGAGTGCAATTTGGAGGTTCTACTACAGAAAGCGCCGAAAATTTAACGACACTTACGATCGAATATGATGCACCAGATTCTGATACAGATGCTATTAAAGCAGGTAATTCTTACGTTGATCCTGTTTTTGGTACTGTCAAGCTTGATTTTTCATCGATAAATATCCCTGAAGATTCAACTGATAGAGAAAACATAATTGTAAGAAATAATGGTGATGATGCTGCGGAAATTTCTTTTACAGAACGCCGTGGTAATACTCTCACTACTGTTTTTGCAGTTAATGGAACAACTTTCGTAGATCTTGTACGAGATGATAGTTCTCCGTATTACAACATAAGTATACGAGAACATGATGCAGTTCATGCAGGAGATTACGTTGTTCTTGGAAACGAAGATACTGGGTATTTGCTGAAACTTGAAAGTACAGCAAACTCATCAACTGCCGGAACAAGCAACGACCGAGCACGATTTGTTGATGTTGCTACAGGAGAAACACTTCCTGATGTAACATGGTCTAGTGAAGGTACTGGTACACTTCTCGTTGGAGGATTGTCCTATACTGTAACAATGACTGGAGATGCAAATAATAACTCGGAACAGCGAAATGTTAGAATCAACGATGCTAAAAGCACAACAAATGGAGTGATCATGTTCAATTCCATTGAAACAAGTAAAGGAGCAAATGTAGGATTTTATTTCCCACAAACTCTGAACTTTACCGATATAAATGGTGATGATCGATTCACGGGTGTTGATGCTAATATTTCAGCACTTTTAATTCCCGATGGAGATGGTTACACTACTGTAACAGTCGCTACCGGAGTTGATGCAGAATATCAGCAATGGCAAATTGGCACTGAAAACCTTACCTTAAATGGAACAGCAGTTGATTCAGTAGAATTTACTGTTGGACCGCTAATCTTTAATGCAACGAATGCTGCACTTGCAAACACGATAGGAGCAAGTCAAGGATTACAGATTGCTAACCAAACAGGTCTTGCAACAGTTTTCCTTCAACAACCAGGAGGAGCGACCATTACAGGTCCTGCTGTAATAATCTGGGAGGAAAAGGATGACAATAGCGAATATGAAGCTATGGTTATACCTCTTGAAAACGGATTAAATGCAGATGATGGTATGGGTATTTCCGATATCTTCGACACATGGAGTAATGGATCTGGAACATGGGAAGCAACTCTTAAATCAGATAGTGATATTGCAAAGAGTCTTGACTTGTGGGGATCTATTATGAGTGAAGATAATTCTGATTCTGATCAGAAAGTTGGTATCGTCAGCTATCCAGATGAGCAAGTATATGCGGAAATCTATTTGGCTGCATCTTCAGCTGCAATCACGCCTGGCTCAACAAGTTCAGGAGGAGGAGGACAAGTCCTTATTGTGAAAGATTCTGAGGTCACTTCAGTTGCAACGAAAAACTTATTCGTTGTAGGAGGTAGCTGTATCAATACAGTTGCTGCGAAAATCCTTGGAAGTGATTCTCCATTGTGCGCTGCTGATTTCACCACAAAGACAAATGCAGGAGTTGGTCAATATATTATAAAGAGTGTCAAATCTCCTTATAACGACCAAAAAGTTGCATTGTTAGTTGCGGGTTATGAAGCTGCTGATACAATGAATGCTGTCAAAAAAGCATTGGAAGGTGTCACAACTGATAGCGGAACAGAAGCAGTATATCCAATCGCGAGTGCTTAAATTTTAATTTTTGTTTTTATTCTTTTTTTATTTCTTTTAATTTTCTATCGCCTATTGGAAATTATGAATGGTGAATACTCTAAGATTATTCCTCTGACTTTATCACAATTTATTTAAACTACGTATAAATAATTTAATGATGAGAAAAATTATCAGCCAGGAAGAACGAGCAAAAAAATCAAAGAGAAATCAAATAATTATTGCAATTATTCTTTTATCGTTAATGATATTTAGCACTATTGGATACGCATTTGTCAACAACACTTCTTCAACTTCCGCGAATGAACAAATAGAATATAATGGAATAATTTTTGTGCATGAATCTGATTATTGGAGATTCATTTTCAATAACTATGAATTTTTAACACGCTATAATCCTGAGGAAACGAGCGCCATTTCACTTTCGGGAAGTTTGTCGCTGCCAGACTATACTAATGTACCTCTTTATTTTGTGGGGGAAAATGGCGAACATTTCACGGAGATCGAACGCAACCTTGACCGATTTGTTTTAAGAACTTCGCGAGCGTGTTTAGCTGCAGAGTTGTGTGTTGAAAATCTGCCTATAAAAGACTGCACTCTTGATAACCTGATTATTTATAGAGCATTTAACGAGACCACCGATACGACGGAAAAAATCTACCAGCAAGATAAATGTACCTATATAATTGCTCGAGCTGAAAATCAAGCGCGGTATGCTGATGCCTTATTGTTTAAGGTTCTCGGATTATAGTCCGCAATCAGAAACGCATTATATAAAAATTTAAATAGAGAACTTTTTTAGTTTCAGTATGAACAAAAAAATTGAGGAGAAAAACCATCAGAAAGGGAATGATTCTTCTTCAGAAAACGGAGAAACACACCGCGTCGAGCTTATTAAGAAACAGAACAGCCAGCTCAAGTGGGCGTTGTTCATCATGGTCAGTTTTTTAATCATTATTGTTGCAGTTCCGTATGTACATATGAACTTCATTAATACCTTTCACTCGCATGGATTAACTTTTCAGAAAACAAAAATGGGAGAGCTCGTCTTTTATTCTACAAAATTTCCAGTCATCTCTCTTACTGGAAAAGCAATCGGAAATTATGCAGTCAATTTACGAAATGATCCGCGTGAATTGAGGACGGTGTCCACCAACGTCACCAATAATACTGTACGATTTACTCTTGAGGGAGAAAAATTCGCGCCGGTCTATATAACATTGAACCCTAACATGAAGATATGTGAAGATACAGTTATCAGCATGGCAGGTCTGTCGTCATTTCTTATCAATTCTGGCTTGAATGTCAGCGCAGCATATGCTGATAAAGAGTATGCCAAACAACAGAACGCTACCTATCGCTGGTGCGATACTTCACAGTTTGATACCGTCATCTATGTTACTGACGGGAAAGAGACGGTTATCAAAGAGATATACCCTCATTGTTACCAAATTGAGTTTACTGACTGTGAGATCTTACGGGCAAGCGAGCGATTTCAACTGATTATATTGGAAGAATATATGAAACGGGTACGCAATACTACTTCATTTTCTCAATAATATTCTAACAGAGCCGCAAAAAGTTATATATACTCATTTTATTTTTTTAAAGATATGTTAACAGAATTATTTGTTATATTTCAACAGATCCTTAATTATGTCGTTGACCTGATGAGTTCTCTGGGTTATTTTGGTATTTTTATACTGATGACTATTGAAAGCTCGTTTATTCCTTTTCCCAGCGAAATTGTTCTTATCCCTGCAGGTATATTAATAAAACGAGGAGAGATGAATTTTCTGATTGTTCTGCTTGCTAGTGTGCTTGGAAGTCTTTTAGGGGCTTTACTGAATTACTATCTTGCATATTTTTTGGGAAGAAAAAGTGTTAATGCACTCATAGAAAAATATGGAAAGGTTTTCTTTCTTGACGAAATGAGCCTGGCAAAAACAGATGCTTTTTTTAAGAATCATGGCGAGATAACTAATTTTATTGGAAGACTTATACCTCTGATCAGACAATTAATTTCACTTCCAGCAGGTTTTGCACGCATGAATATTTTTAAGTTTTCGTTTTATACGATACTTGGAGCGGCCATGTGGAGTTTTATTCTGATTACGCTGGGCTACTGGTTTGAAGACAACATGGAACTCATACACCAAAATCTCTATTATATCATCTTGTTCTTGCTTTTGTCATCGCTGATAATCATCATCATTTATGTGATAAACTTAAAACGAAGAGGACGATCGGTTAGAAAGAGTAATTGATAATCATTTGAGTTGTTATCGCAGTTATAAAAATCTTTTAATATCCGTGTAGACTGGAATTTCTTTAATAGTATATACCCTTATAGTGAAGATCCATATAACTACCACGAATACTGTGCTCAACACATACCAGAGCACGGCATGGGTAAACTCGAAAAAAATTATTTTCTCATGATACCATACCGATACTATAACAATCCTCAGAATATTCAACGCTAAAAGCAGCAAAAGCGAGAACAATAAAGTATATATCCTTTTTTTTAATTTCATGGGGGTTAGAAGGTTGATTATGAGTAACAGTAGATATGCTGAACCTGCAATGCATGCAGGAATAATATCAATAAAAGTACTGGTGTCTATGATTATGTAGTCATGGAATCGCTGAATGCTGTAGAACAGATCAAGGAGATATACTGAAGGTATAATCGTCAGTGGTTTTGCGATACGATATATAACGGGGAGAGCGAATATTATACCGAGTGCTATCAAATACCGTATAAGAATAAAAAAAGTATCTGATGATTTAATTTTTTTCCCTCTTTTCATTAATACTTAATAAAAAAGAAATTTATAAAGTTAATTATCAGAATTTATTCAACATTCTCTGGATGATTACATTGAATGCTGAGGAGTAACCATGCTTCTGATTACCAATATTATTGCTATAATCAAAATTATGTTTACTATAATTATAAGGTA
>JBDKJQ010000045.1:0-25956 GCA_039796495.1 archaeon
AAACAGGATATGAACCAATCAAGGCAGGAGGCATTCCCTGTTATGATCACACCGACATTGCAGTGGACGTAAAAGTACGCTGGCTCATCGGAAACGGCTTGTGCTCAACGATTGCGGATTAAAAAAAGGCAATGGAAACAAATTTTGCGGGTGAAGTGAGCGCATTAAGATAACCTTAAATATTCTTTGAAATTGTTTTGTTAAGAGGTGAAGCATGCCCCATAATAAAGCAAAGGGATCCAAAGTTGAGCGGGAATTATTTGACATGTTTATTGCGAGTACGTATCGGGCGGTTCGCGTTGCTGGAAGCGGAGTTATGGAGAATGCTGACTGCGACATCATCGCTGGAAAATCTGGAAATGGAAAATACGCGATTGAGGTTAAGGCATCAAAAAAACCTGTCAAATATATTTCCAAAGAACAAATAAATAATTTTATGATTTTTGCAGATATTTTTGGACTAACCCCTGTTATTGCAGTCCGGTTTAATCGCCTGGGTTGGTTTTTCTTTCATCCGACTGATTTAGTTGACTCAGGAAAAAATTTTGTGGTAAATCTTGCAACTGCGCGGGAAAAAGGAAAGCGATTTGGGCAGTTTTTTGGTTGAAAGTTATAAAAACCTTAAAGTGCATGAGACTCTATGAAAGCCGGTGTAGCAAAAGAAGTGATAATTGTGATTATTCTATCAATGAGTCTGATTCAGGCTCAGAACATCAGCATCGAATATCCCCCAGAAGTCTTTGTTGATGAAGAATTTGAGGTAAGTGTTTTGCTCGTCAATTTTTCCGGAAACGTGTATGATTTAAAATTCGATATCAAAAACGGCAACAAGAATCTTGCACATGTGCAGGTTGATGAGGATTGGAAGTCAACCCATTATTGGATTAAAGAAGCTTTTGTCAACGAATCGACAAAAAAATTTCACATGAAGATAACTGAATCGTATGAAGGTGCTGTTCCTCTTATTGTCAAACTGCGCGAAGGAACGTACGTTGAAACGTTTGAAGGTAATGAGCTTGCTATTCATAATCAGGAGTCAGAGGAAGGTGAGGAAGAGGAGAAAGAAGAAGGAAGTATTGAAATTGACTGGAATGATGATAAAATTGTCAATGGTGAAGAATTTGAGATTGCAATTAAAGGTTTTATTTCGGGGGAGGATATTAGATTGTGGATTGAGAAAAGTGGTGAGATAATCAGCGAGCGGTATGATACAAAAAATGAAGAATGGAAATCAGGATTATTTTATGTGAATGATTTTGAGGGTGAAACGCTTGAATTACGGATGAAAAGTGAGTATTCTTCGTTTGAGGGGGACGCGTTTATTAAAGTGAAAATAAGAAATGGGGAAGAACATAGTGAAACGATTAAGATATTGAAAAAAGAAATTGTTGAAAATGACGATGAAATTGAATCAACAGTAGATAAGGGCGTAATAAAATCCGATGGTAAAGAATTTACTGAAGCAGTAATCCAATTAGGTACTGGTAAAATAGTGCAGAAGGTGTCGAGTGATGATGGAGATCAGAACGAGGTTGTCGTCTATGAATCAAAAAACGAGAAGATTAAAATATATGTGGTTTTTGGATTTGCCTTGTTATGCGTAGGCTTATGCGTGCTGATCGCATGGGGAAAAATTGGATAATATAATTATATTTAAAAACTCTTTTTTATTTGTGATTTGATGAATGAAAAAATACGGGTACTTGTTATTTACGAAATTTTAGGAAGGCCTGCTGACCATATCAAAGTTTCACTCGAGCAGCTTATTGATCGGATCGGAGAGAATCCCGGAATAAAAATAATTGAGAGAAAAGTGCATGAGCCGCATCTAGTTGAGGAGAAAAAAGACAACAGCAAAAAACTTAATGTGGAAGGAGAAGTTTTTTCCACGTTTGCCGAGGTTGAAATGGAACTGGACAATCTGATGCTGGTGTTTAGTCTTGTCATGAACACGCTGCCTTCCAATATTGAGATTATTCAACCTGAGGAATTACGCCTGAGGAATTTTGATTTGAGCGCTGTTGTTTCTGATCTGACTATAAAACTCCACCGCTATGATGAAGTCACCAAGGCAATGCTTATCGAAAAAAATCAACTTATTAATCTTATTGAAGAGATGGATAAAAATATCAGGAGCTTAGGCGGGAAATCAAATGTTGAAATCAAGAAAGATGAGGAAGAGGCGACTGTTATGAAACAAGAGAAGGAAAATTCGGGTAAAAATACGGCTGCTGAAAAAAATCCTTCTCACCACACGAAATGAAACCTGATGCTATCATTCCTCGCGTAAGCGAATTTGAAACAAAGAAACAGCAATTTATTGCAGGTGGTTCTGGAAAGATTCATGTCTTGACTGATTTTGATAAGACGCTAACAAAGGCATTTTACCAAGGGGAGAAGATTGGTTCGCTTATTTCCAGGCTACGGAATGGCAAGTATCTGACAAAAGAATATGCACAGGAAGCACATGCTCTTTTTGACAAGTATCATCCGATTGAGATTGATTCTACAATATCTTTAGAAGAAAAGAGCAAGGCAATGCAGGAGTGCTGGAAAAAACATATGGATTTACTGGTTGAATCAGGCGTTACCCATGAAGTTTTGAGATCGTGTGTCAATGAAATGATGGAAACAAACATTCCTGAGTTACGAAACGGTGCTGTAGAGTTTCTGAAATTATTACATGCTTGCCATGTTCCGTTGGTTATTTTATCAGCCGGCTTGCAGGATCTGATTACGGAATTTTTGAAACAGAAAAAAATAAAATATGATAATATTCATGTCGTGGCAAATCGATTTGTATTTGATAAAAATGGCAAGGCTATTGATAGTGAACAAGGTATTCATGTGCTGAATAAAAACGAGGCGCGCTTGCATGATTTGCCGATATATAAAGAAATTAAAAAAAGAAAAAATGTCATATTATTAGGAGATAGTCTCGGTGATTTGAAAATGGTGGGCGGTTTTGCGTATGATTGCCTTCTAAAAATCGGATTTCTTAATGACAGGGTTGAGGAAAACCTGGAGGAATATAAAAGACAGTTTGATGTTATCATCCCTGGCGACGGTGGATTTGACTTTGTGAATGAGCTATTGAGAGAGATGTGCGGCTAGATTCTGTCTAATTTTCCTCGAACTTCCTCACCTTTGAGTCTTCTCTCAAATCTATTTGCTTTCTCCTCCAATACTTCGTCGGCATTTTTCAGTTTCCTTCGCTTCATGATGCGGTATCCGGCGTAGAATACAATGATTATCAGGACTATAACGAGTACGATCCCAATGATGCTACTGTAGGACGAATTTTCTTCCTCTATGCAGTCTCCGATGCAGCAGGGACCGTCAAGACTCTCCACGCTTTCGCCATTGCATAACTGATTTTCTGTACACAGATTTCCGATTTGAGAACAGGTAAATGCGACTGGCCTTGTGACTAGCGACGGCGAGGAACCATTAGAGAACGTAATTGTTTTGTTGTAGGTCAGGACAACCGGAAGAAAAAATGTCTGATTTGCAGCGGTTGCTTCTATGTTCCCTGAAACGCTTTGGTTGAGATTTGCTATCTGGAACGTCACGTTAATAATTTTTATTCCATTTGCCTCTAAAAAATCAATAGTATTTGGTGAAAATGTCGTAGGCAGTGTTGTTGCGAATGCGATGTTCGAAAGGTTTGTTGTTCCCGTATTTTTAATAACAATTTGGATGGCATAATTTTGATTGAAATTATCTTTTATTTCATACGGGATAAATTCCAGCTGTGACTGCTGACTGACAGATCCTTTTTTGAGGAGAAAGACAGGAATTTCATAGTCATTAATAGTAAGTTTTGATTTTCCTGGAGGAAGAGGAGGCAATGCAAACGTAACTGTTCTTTCTTCGCTTTCAAGAAGAGAGAACTCCTTTGTTTCCCCTGTTGCATCAAACACTGCCTTTACCATCGGATTTTTATAGAGGCTTTTTACTTTCACTGAAAAATCTTGGGCAGGAATCACAAATCCGGGATTGATTGAAAGATCTGAAGTGTTTTTGTAGATTATTGTTAGGTTAGACTCTATCGTCTCTTTTTTTACCACTCCTCGTTCGAAATATTCTGCATTTTCTATCCTTAAGGTGTAATTTCCTTCCTGGTTTGGCAGGATCGCATAGAAATAGTAGACATTGTTATATTTGATAATATCTTTGATAGTCGGCTCTGCATGAACTTTTTCTTTAGTGTATATTTGGACATTATCGGCAGTGAGAGAGATAAAATTTCCTATAATCTCTGCCTGCAACAGTTCCTGCGGCTGATAGGAATCTTTTGAGAGCGTTATTTCAATTGCGACGCTGAAAGAAATGAACAACAATAACAAGACAACACTACACACCAGCCCTTTTTTCATAAATATCCAAAAGAAAAATAGTTAATAAATGTTTACTCTTCGACATACACTTTTGCTGCAGCGCGATTGATATTTCCGTGTGCGTCGACTGTTTCATAACAAATTATGTTTTCGCCAGCGGGAAGATCTGGTATTTCTGTATTCTTTGCAGGACTGTGCAAGATAGCACGAGGAAAGTCGTATCCATTTTTTGTCAGATCGGATTCCCATTGCACCTTTCCATTGACAAACAACCTTTCCTTTATTAACGAGTGCTTGTCATAACTTGAGGGTACTGCATCAATGAGTGTTCCTTTTTTTATCCGCAGCTCTTTTGCTCCTCTCATCTCACTGCTATATTCTCTCTTAACTTGTTCATGAAGAAATAATTTCACTGATGCATAATCAATCGTTTGCCAGAACATATTTCCTACTGTTGCTAATCCAAGAGCAACGCACGCTAGAGTACCGAGATTACGAGTTTTTCTCATCACATTAGAAATAGATTATATGTTTTAAAGATATATGTAGAAAGATTATTTTGACATATCCCGTAATTTTTTCATTGTTTCATCAAATTCCTTGTCTCTTGCCGGTGCTGGTCGTTGTCTTTGAGGTTGCGGCTGAAACATCGGGCGTTGGAAAAGCGGAGGGCGCGTTATCGGCGCAGCTGTAGGTGGGAACGGCCTTGTTGGTTTTTTTGTTTTGTAATCGCTCCTGAATTTAAACATCCAGATTTTTAACTGATTTCTGAAGATGATCGCAAGAATTATCAGTATTATAAGAATTACAAGCAGGATTATTAATAAATAATTACTTGATTCTTCGACGGGTATTTTTCCGCAGCAGATGTCCCCAAAACTACAGGAGCTGGAAAGGGATGTTTTTTCCTCTTCTGATTCAGCGCAGGATGACTTACAGATGTAGCTTTGTTTTTCGCATTCAGGCTCAGTGTCAACGACAACGCAATCGCCGATGCAGCATGCGGTTGTGTCAGATGCCAGTGCTTTTTCTCCCTGGCATTGCTGGTCAGGCTCGCAAACGATTCCTCCTTTTTCAGAGCAGCTTACTTCCTGGAAATCTTTTTCACAGCAGACTTGCGAAGCACTTGAACAATAAAAATTATCAAGAGTATTCTGCAGATTGCATTCGCCGATGGATGTGCAGTGGTAGCCAAAATCTTCGCAGCCCGAGATTGAAACTTCTCCTGCGGCTACGGTTGGTTTTTTTGACCATGACGCGTGCAGAATAAATGCAGTTTCAGCCTGCCAGCATCCGTCTTCTTTTTGCACGGACAATAGATAATCTTTTGCCCGTTCTCCCTCGTCAGCAGCAAGGTCGTTGAGCGTCCATAATGCAAGCGCAGTATCATACAGTTTATTGTTGCTTTCGTCCCAATAACTGTTTGCTTTTTGTATGCTGATCAGTTCGTTGTAATAATCATCGGAGTGCGTGAAAATATATAAAAATGCAGCGGGAAGATATTTGCGGTTTTCTGTCCTGTCTGAAAATGCAGTTATATACGGCAGATACGGCGAAATATCTTCTCCCTGTTTTGCGAGCGCCAAGGTTGCCCATAGGCTTCCTTCATAATCGCACACATTTGTTGTGGAGAAACAATAGGAGGTTACTTTCTCGATGATAGTGTCAAACTCTGATGCTGAATGTGTCTCGCTTGAAACATGGAATGCTGCACTATCAGGCTTCTGATATAGTAATGCTGAAATAAAATCCCTGTCGCAGGAGATTGAATAATTTCTTGTAATGTCAGTTATCTGAAACCAGTAATCGTCATATGCTTTTGTTAATCCGGCAGGAGGTGAACCAAGAATTTTTTTGTTGTCATCAATCGTTACTTTTTTTCCATTGATATCGCATTCAGTTTTATTGTTTGCGTCAATTTCCAAATACCAGGTTAATCCTGTTGTCGTGAGCCGTTTTGAGAGCAGCCACTCATTGTATTTGTCAACTTTGTCGCCAACGTGATTTAATGCAAGAATAGCAAGGGCGGTTGATTTTATGGCGCAGGAAGCACTTTCTGTTTCGCCCCAGCAGGTGTCCTTTATTTTTGATTTCAATGCGGTCTTGCAGTCTGACTGAATATTTCCGTTATATGAAGCAGCGATAAGATTGAATGCGTTCTGTTTAGTGCTTTGCGTTGCGCCACAATCATCACCGAGACTTTCTTCAAAACATGCGTATGCCTTGTCTATTTGACCTTGGCTTTGATCCTGGGCATAGACTCCTGCAAGCAAGGACATAAGAATACATACGAGTATAAACACACCCTCTTTTAATTTCATACTGTATGTAATAGAAGGAGGTATTTAAAGTTTTTTTATGTTTGGAGTAGAGAGGTGAGTATTCTCTGTATGAGTCGGTGATTGTTTGCCCATTGTGCATAGGCTTCCCATCCCTGAAATGTTTCAATAAAATTTTCATATGGCATTGTTCCTCCCTTGAATAATTTTATTTTTCTTTGCATGTTTTTTATATTTCTTTTTCGCAACAATCGGAAATAATAAAAATTCCTGAATCCAACAAAATCAATTCCTTTGGCAAGTGGGATGATACGTGATTTTTCCGGGTGAAGTGTAAGCTTTAATTTCTGACGTAAAAATGTATTTATTATCTGCTGCCATGCTTGCAGCTGCGATTTTGATGCATGAAGGAGCACAAAATCATCGACATATCGTATGTAGAACTTTGCTTTCAACTCATGTTTTACAGATTGGTCAAGTTCGTTCAGGTAGATATTCGCAAAAAACTGAGAGGTCAGATTTCCTAATGGCATGCCTTTTCTTGATATATTGCAATTGCTCGACGTCTCTCTCTCTCTCTCTCTCTCTTCAAACGTAAGGATTCTCTTAATGAGCCACATCACTTTCTCGTCGGCAATTTTCCTCTGTATAATCTGTAATAATACTTCATGATCAACGGTCTGAAAATAATGCTTGATGTCAGCTTTGAGGCAATAGCCTTTGATCTGATTGCGTGTGAACCATCCGTTTATTTTTCCATTTCGGGAAACTTTTCTTACAAAAGCTTCAAATCGCTTTAGCGCAAACAGATTGCCCTTTCCTTTGCGGTTTGCGCACGAATCATAGATAAATAATTTATCAAAGAGCGGTTCAATAACTCTGACAAGCGCATGATGGACAACTCTATCTCTAAAATCTGCTTTGGAAATTGTGCGCGTTTTTGGGTCACGCAAAATAAAAGTTACTAATGGCCTTGGCTGGTAGGTCTGCTGTTTTAATTCATCATGGAGCAACTTTAAATTGTACGCAAGATGCTCCTCAAATTCTTTCACGTATAATTTTTTTGTTTTTCCTTTTCGCGCTTTTTTTGCGGCGCAAATAAGATTTTTTAAATCATATATTTGCGGATAGAGGTTGGTGTAGGTTTTCATTATGAATGTCTTAGGGACTAACGCTATTCCAAACGCATGGTCGTTGCTGTTGTCGTCGAAGTTGTTACCATTCAGGTTAAGCCTGTTGCCGTCATAGTCGTTAAGCGCAGACAACCATGTAGCCTCTTAATTGAAAGTAAATCACCATCGCTTCAGCTGTTCGTTTAAAACTACTTAGTGTTGCGATTGCATTTTATGACTCTTGCGAGTTCTATTAATAGGCATGTAGCCTTAGATCTCAGTAGAGCTAGTCGCCCTACTCCTAAGACAAATATATGAATTATAAATAATTAATAAAATTTTCTACTAAAAATTTTTGCGTGCGCCTCTGGCGCACTATTGCACGTGACTACTGCAATACCCCAAACGCATGGCCGCCGCTGCCGTCGCCGAAGTAGTCACCATACAGGTCAAGCCTGCTGCCGACATAGTCGCCAAGCGCAGACACACGTTCTTCTGGATCTTGATTTTCTCCAATTTCTAATCCCCACGTGCGAGGATTATACTTAAAACATGAAGCAACTTCTGCAAGTTTTTGAGCTCCTTCAATTCCTACACTTGCCCGTACAAATCCATCTTTTGCAAATGCATCAGTTGTAAGTTCTCCTAATTGGTATGTTCCTTTTGGCGCGAATCGCACTTTTCCATTTTTACTAAATCGTACACCATCGACTTCTGTTGCTCCTTCCAATAAAGTCTCAAGATTATCAGGTAATGGCTCGCTTAATCCTACTGCCTTTGTGTCTTGAACAACGTACACTCCGTTTGTTGTCCATCTATTTTTATTAAAAACAGAAAGCCATCGTCGTCTCATGATATCTCGTACATTTTTATATTCCGGTTCATCCCTTACTTCCGGAACACAATATGCTGCATGAAGTAATGCAGCAGTATAGTCTCCATGAGGAACTAATTGATTGTTTGCAAGAATTACTTTTCCAAGTTCCCGATAGATATTTGGACCAACTGAAGGATATGCGAATGCAATTTCTTTATCTGTGTGTGGAGTCCACAGTTCAATTCTTCCCCGAACTATTCGAGGTTTTGCTTTATTGATTATGTCAGTACCCATATTTTCCTTATGAAATGGAGATTTATAAACTTTTCTCTATGTTACTTTTATTTAGAAGTGACAAAGTTTAATCGGGGGAGTTTCATAAGAATTTTTCAAATTCTTCTTCGGGGATTTTTGAATCCTTGATTATTGAAGATAGTGTTCCTCTCTTTAACTGTGGATGCACGGGTACAGTTAGTTTTATAATTTCTCCGTCAATTTTCTTTTCCAACCGAACATGACTCCCTCGCTGCCTCACCACAATAAACCCGCATTTTGATAATATCTTTATCAACTCTTTTCCAGAAATCTGCGGAAGTTTCATTGTTATAATTCTATATTGATAATTTTTCCGTTACTGGTAAAATCGTTTGGATCTTCGTCTAAGTATAATAGAACAGCCTCTTTAATGTTTTTTATAGCATCTTCTACCGTTTCTCCCTGAGAGATACAGCCAGGCAGCGCAGGAACAAAGACGGTATATCCCCCTTCTTCCTGTTCCTCTAAAACAATTTTTAATTCCATGATATCAGTAAGAAACAGCGCTATATAAGATTTTCTAAGAATTGGGTATTTACTCGCCTATCTATAGAATCTTCTGAATGCGATCTCCAGTACATCGGTGCCGGCGTATCCAGCCAATCCTGCGACTTTATAATTGGGACCAAAAATAATTCCAATGAATATGCCGATAATGGCTGCGATGAAAACTGTGATAAGATAATAGTGGGTGGAAAATTTTCTTTTTGGTTTTGCAGCGTATGACTTGAGCACGCCTAGCGAGCTGCGCGCAATGCCCCCGATTCCTCCTACTAACGCAGGATAGATTATATCTGTAAGCAATAATTCTGACACCATCTTTTGTATAAGAATGACGAGAGAATATTTATATGTTGTGATTTTATTTCTTTGAAGGGAGTGCTTCAGATAAAAAATAAGTTTAAAAACTATTTTTTCCTGATTACATGATGGTGAGCAAAAAAAGGGTGATTAAAAGATCGGATAATTTTGTGTACAGAAATTTTAAACAAAGCCTCATTGACCTCAAAAAAATAAAATTATATTTTCTATTTTCTGTTCTTCTCTTTGTGTTTGTTGGAATGATCGGGTTGGCATTTCCTGTCTTTTTTGAAGAGGAAGTGTATAATCTTATACGAGAATTGATTGGCAAAACTGACGGGCTGGGGCTTTTTGGATTAATTCAATTTATCATTTACAATAATACCACGACTTCTTTTGTGGGAATGCTGGCAGGAGTTCTCTTAGGAATACCTCCGCTGTTTGTCCTTATCATCAATGCGTACATCATTGGATTTGTTGCAAACAAAAGTATTGCGGTTGAAGGTATCACGATCTTATGGAGATTATTTCCCCATGGCGTTTTTGAATTGCCTGCAGTTCTTCTCAGTTTATCGGTCGGCATTCGGATCGGTTATTCTCTTATGCACCGCTGCCTGAAATGGTATAATAAAAAACTGAATGACGGTGTTGTTTTTCTGTTGATACTTGTCTCTTGGATATTTTTTCCGATTTCATTGATCCTCTACTGGATTTTTACGCTCATCAACAAAAACTTGCGGAAACAATTTTACGCAACACTGGTTGAATCATTGAGAATTTTTGTCTTTATTGTTGTTCCTTTATTAGTTATTGCGGGAATTATTGAAGGTGTGTTGATTGTTGTGGTTGGATAATTACAACTTCAGATCTTCTCGGGGCAGTCTTCCATTAAAAAGAAAAAACTTCTCTTCCTCTGGGTCATCCTCATGCATATTAGGATCTAAAAAACCTTGTTGTATCTGCCTAGCATACAGATCATGCTGAAAACTCTCATATACGGTAAAAAACCACTTCTCTGTTAAAAGATAATCTATAGAAGAATGTAACCCTCGTTCCTGTGCGGCCGTCGCAAACCGTTTCACACAATCTCTTGAATGAAATCCGCCAAAGATTGTAGTGTCCTCTAATGATAAACGAGATAATACCGTCGATTCATTCGGATATTTGGACTTTCGCATGTCATCATAAGAAATTCCAACAGGAAATATCAAATCAGTAGCCTGTACCTCATATATAGGGTGCATATTTTCAGTGTCTGCAACCGAAGGGTTTTCTTTTTGAGAAAAAACCAACCAACATACTTTCTGAGATCTCCGATAGTTATCAATGAGTTTGTTGATTAATCCAACGCGCTTTTGAAAGGATTCCTTTGACATAAGAGAAACTGTTTCAGTAAAACCTCGCTCATATACATCCAAAAAACAGGGATGTCCTTCGCTAAGAGGATCGCGTTCTACATAGCGTTTATCGGGATACACCATAATCAGAGCCATAAAACAATATCGAAGAGGTATTTTAAAATATTATTACATTCAAAACCACTGATGAATCTTTTTCTGCTTCCCATAATTTTTTAACAGCGTTGATTTTTCGGTGAATAGTGAGATTGGTAATTGAATTCTTTGCTGGATTTTTTCGAATGCTTCTTCTAATGAGGCGCATGTTTCTGGTGGATGCGTGAATGCTTCCCTACTACATTCCCTGAGGATTCCGACGCCTAAGGGAGCGTAGTACGTCGGTTTTATTTCCCTGAAAAAAATTGCGGTTGCCTGTTTTTTTATTTTCTCCAGATATTCACAGAGCGCTAATCGGTTGGCATAATAGGCACCGACAACATTTTCTGCATAGGTTTTTCTTCCATGAAATAACTCATAATCCTGCCAGCATTTGCCGTTGAGAGATTCTATTTCAATAACCTCAAAAGAAAAATGAGCGGGCAAAAGCAAGATTTCATAATGATTGCCGTTGTATTCTGCGTGGAAGAGAAGAATTTGATCAGTCTCATTATAGTATTTTATTTTCTTGAGAAGATTTTTTGAAAGCGTGTCGTCAACGGCGGTGATTGACCATCTTGTGGGGACGAGTTTTCTTTGTGACTTTAGTCCTAATAAGCCTGCACTGAGGAGTTTGCTTAAATTGCTGATGGGAATATGATGACTATATAATTCTTTTAATGATTCGACTGATTTTGCATTCGTGTCATTCACCAAATAATCAACCTTTGGTTTTACTTTGGGGTTTTCCTGCAATTTTGCAAACTGCAACGGCGCTGGATTTGCGATGACTGAACTAACTCTATTGGTTTGAAACACATTTTTTGGTGGCTGCTTTAAGAAAAATTCTGTTGACACTGACTGGGAAGCCATGCTCAACTGCTGCATCGTATCAATAAACCTATTTTGTGTTTGTTGTATGTTGGCTTTGAATCTTCCATATACTAATTGACTTCTTCTCATTAATACATCATGAATTGAGAATTTCTTTTCATGCCAGAGTTCGGGCAATGACATTTCTTCTGTGTTTTCAAAAGTTTCGGGAGATAATATTCCTGCGTTGACGTGAGGGTAGTTATATCTGCCGACGAAAATCTCCGGAGGAGAGGCTCCTGAAAAATGCGTCTTGTCCTTGAACCAGTTAAGACTAGAATAGGTAATCTCCCTTTTTTTCAAACTTTCTGGCTTGCCGGACGTTTTTTTATTGAAAAGTTTTTTGTCTTTTGAGAACATGTATCACCCATGAAGAAAAATGAATAATAAGTATATAATGATTATTGGACCTTAGAAACAGATTATATTTTGAAATTAAAAAATAAAATTAAATCACTCTCTTAAATCGCTAATGCCCAAGAGCAACAACAATAATCCGATCATGATTGCAAACCATATGATGCCGCCTTTGAGAAAATCCCATGCAGGCTTACCAAAATCAAAGGATATTGTTCCAAAGGAATTTGTTGCTACATCCCATGGAGTATAATGAGAATACCATCCAACAAGAACTGCTGCAACAATAAGGACAAGCCCTATCAAGATCTCTAACCATTTATTCATCCTCATAAAGAAGGTTTTTGGTTTATAAAGATTGTTGTAATTTTTTGTAGATTTTGGATACGCTGGGAGTGTTATTATTGGGAGCGGATGAAAATTTCCACATTACTTTATTTTTCAGATAACTTCAACTGCAGTCGAACTCTTCGCGCGATTTATATACCTAGATCATGTATTTGAACTATGACTGACGACAAATTCATCCTGATGGGAATTGATGATGAGAATTCAAAAGATATTGCAGAGATACTGAAAAGCAAAACTGCGAAAAAGATTCTTGACTATCTGGGAGATGTGAAAGAAGCAAGTGAAAAAGATCTTGCGGACAAATTGGGAATTCCTATTAATACGGTGGAATATAACCTGAAAAAATTAATTAAAGCAGGGCTTGTAGTGCCTTCTGGAAATTTTTTCTGGAGTGTGAAGGGAAAAAAGATTCCGATGTACAAATTAGCCAAAAAACATATCATCATCGGAACAAAAAAACCTAACCTGAACATGTTGAAAACACTTTTGCCCGTTGTTGCTGTGATTGTTGGCTTGATTGCTTTGCTTGTTTTTTTCCAATCATATGCTCCTGAAAAAAATGTGTATGATAATGATCTGAAAACATTTTCTTCTCTAAGCGAATTAAAGGAATTTTTGAAAGATAATCAAGGATATGGATATTATGGAAGCGGAGGAATACGAATGTTTGCTGAAAAAACTGAGGCATCTGTTGCGAGTGCTGATAGTGGCGCAGCTCCCACTGCACCTTCGGGAGAGGCTGGCGGAACTGATTATTCTGCCACTAATGTCCAGGTTGCAGGAGTCGATGAGGCAGATATTGTGAAAAATGATGGAACCTATCTGTACATTGTCAGTAATAATAAAGTGTTCATTGTTGATGCGTATCCTGCGGATGAAATGAATGTAATTTCAACCATTTCGTTTAATGAGTCCACTTATATTAGCCAGCTTTATCTTCAGAATGATAAGCTTGTGGTATTTTCAAATAGCTATACTTATTATGATGGTTGCAGAGGCGACGTCTGCATTTTAGCTCAATTAAAAACAGCAAGCGCGGGCGAAGGAAATGCTGGCGCGGCTAGCGTTGATAGTCCTCCTTCTGACAGTGCTATTGCTGAAAAAATGATTGCACCTCCGTATTATTACTCGCAACCTTCAACGTACGTAGAGGTATACGATATCAGCGATAGGAAAAATCCTTCATTGAAAGAAAAAATAGAACTTGAAGGGAATTATGTTGATTCACGCATGATTGATGGTTATGTCTATGTCATCTCAAACAAATATATTGACAGCAACAACCCTATCCCTCCGGTTTACTCGGTGAATGGCGTTGAAGAAAAAATAGCTGTTGACAGCATTTATTATTTTAATTATCCGCAGAGCAATTATGTGTTCACGACTGTTTCTGCACTTGCGCTTGATAATGGGGAACTGACGCATAAAACATATTTAACCGGCAGCTCAACTGCAGTGTATGTTTCAGAAAAGAATATTTATCTGACGACGGTAAAACAGCAGGATTACAATGACTACGTCACCCGATTTATTGATGAGGTTGCACGACCATTATTGCCTGCGAGTGATGTTGAGAAGATTATGAATAGTGATGAGGATGAGTATATGAAACAGTCACGGATGCAGGAATTAATCTATCAGAAATCGCTTTCGCTGAAAGGAGATGAAAAAGAAACCTTTGATGCTCAACTAAAGACGTTAACTGAGAATTTTGAAATGAAGATGTCCAAAGACTATGAGAAAACGGTTGTCCATAAAATCAGTGTTGATGAAGATGAAATCAACTATGAAACGTCGGGAGAAGTTCCCGGATATGTATTAAATCAGTTCTCCATGGATGAGCATAAGGGCTATTTTCGAATCGCTACTACAACGGGCAACTGGAGAGACATCAGTTTGAATCATTTGTATGTGTTGGATGATGATCTTACTATCGTCGGAAAAGTGGAAGATTTGGCAAAGGGAGAGAGAATTTATTCAGTTCGATTTATGGGAGACAAAGCATATATGGTTACCTTCAGACAGGTTGATCCACTGTATGTCATTGATCTTTCTGATGAAGAAGATCCTACCGTGCTCGGTTATCTGAAAGTGACTGGATTTTCCAACTATCTTCATCCGTATGACGAAACGCACTTGATTGGTGTTGGTATGCAAGCTACAGAAGAAGGAAGAACACAGGGATTGAAAATTGCTCTCTTTGATGTGAGCGATTTTGAAAACCCGAAGGAAATGTCAGTGTATGATTTTACGGTTAGGATGCCGAATATGTATTCCTATTCATATAGTGAGGCACTGTATGATCATAAAGCATTTTTATTTGACAAAGAAAGAGAATTGCTTGTTATTCCCGTTTCCTCGTCGGTATATTCACATGATTATCAGTTTAGCTCCTTCTGGCAAGGTGCGTATGTGTTTGGTATCAATCTTGAAGAAGGAATTTCTGAGCGGGGAAAAATATCCCATTTTGAGAAAGAAAATGAGTGGCAGTATACGGTCAAAAGAAGCCTTTATATCGACGATGTACTGTACACTATTTCAGACCTGAAGGTGAAGGCGAATGAGTTGGATGATCTGAAAGAAGTGAAAGAAGTTGTGCTGAAAAGTTGAGAACTACTCATAGAATAACTTCTCAAAAATGAATAGAAAGATTTTTAAAAACTTCTTGAGTTTTTTATTAATTTTTATGGAAAAACGATACATAAGAGAACACAACAAAATCAAAGATTTTGAGCCATTCCATTTACAAAATGGAAGACAACAAAAATCTTTTATTTTTGAGCCATTCCATTTACAAAATGGAAGACAACAAAATTTAAATCGTGTGACTGTCTATTAAAGAGGAAACCATGAACGAAGAAGAAAATATAATCGCAGTACCTGAAATAAAAGCTGAGGAATCAAAGCCACTGGCGAAAATTGAAATTTTAAAACGATTGAGTTCCGGCACTGAACTGCGAGAAGGAATTGAAAATATTGTCAAAGGCGGCATGGGCGCGATCATTGTTGCAGCTTCGCCGAAAGTACTGGAAATTGCAAAGGGCGGCTTTAAGGTCAATTGCAAATTTTCATCCAAACGCCTTACTGAACTCGCAAAAATGGATGGCGCAATAATCCTATCAGAGGATTTTAAGAAAATTCTTTTTGCAAATACCTATCTTGTTCCTGACAGCAATCTAACCAGCATTGAAACCGGCATCAGGCATCAGGCTGCTGAACGAACCGCAAAACAAATCAATGGTATGGTCATTGCAGTCTCGCAGCGACGACGTGAGATCACTATTTATTATGGCAATAATCGCTACGTCATGCAGCCAACAGAAACTCTGTTGCGACGGGCGACAGAAACATTACAGATCTTAGAAAAACAACGGGAAATATTCAACGAGCTGCAAGTCAATCTTAATATTCTTGAAATAACTAATCTTGTTTCTATTGGTGATGTATGTAGAGTATTGCAGCGGATCGAGATCATGAAAAAAATGATTGCAATCATCAACGAGAATATTATCGAGCTGGGAAAAGACGGCATCATCCTAAGGATGAGAATGCGTGAGATAATACGAGGATTGGAAAAAGAGGAAGAGATGATTATCAAAGATTATCGCGTTAGGCAGAACAAGATACGGATATTTTTTGACAGCCTTAATTTCGAGGAGATTTTGGATGTGGAAGATATTGGCAAGAATTTATTCAGAGAGCCGCTTGACAAGGAAATTGCGCCGCGCGGATTCCGCATTTTGCATAAGACAAGCTTGATAAAGACAGATATAGAAAAAATAATCATCAATTTCGGAAGCCTGAATGAAATTTTCAACGCGGATGAGTCGCAGGTCGAGGAATTGTTAGGAGTAAACGCGAAAAATTTCGGGAAAGAGATTAATCAGTTGCGCGAGCAAATATTGGTTGGAAAGAAGATATAATCTGCTGCAATAATTATTATAAAGATTTTATTCTCTGTGAGAACATGTGCAGCGCTATTCTCGGTCAGTATCCGATGGCACGTGAATATCATGCTACTGCGTTCCATATCCAAGATGCATTAAGTGATCTGCTTCATCCAGGAGTAGGGATTTCATTACGAATAGCAGTAGAAAGATGCTATCTTGATAAAGCAATGGAGTTATTTCAACAAGCAGATATAGTAAAAAATAGAGGCGCGCAACAGTTAGTCTGTGGAATATACCTTGCTATGGATAGAATCACTCCTGGAAGAAGTTGGATATCCTTACGGGAAAAGATAAAAAAAGGGCGACGCTTAACAGAGCAATTGCCTTCAATTATTGAAAAACAAAAAATTCCTCTTGATTTATTTGATGATTTTAGAGAACTCGACCAATTTTATTTTTGTCTTTATCAATATGCAATTCATCAGAGAAATGATTAATTGGTTTTCCAACTCAGTACTCAATTATGTTTAAATATTGCGGGTTTGTTTGTTTGTAATGCTGCAGGAAACATACCTACAAGAGATACGGGAACATTTAGAGAAGGCACAGAATCCCCTGTTCTTTTTTGACAACGACAACGACGGGTTATGCTCGTTCTTATTGCTGAGACGATTTATCGATCGTGGAAGAGGCATTGCCATCAAATCATTTCCGGATCTGAATGTGTCGTATTACCGAAAAGTTAAGGAATTAAATCCTGATTATGTCTTTATTTTGGATAAGCCGATTGTCTCACAGGAATTTTTGGATAAAGTGAAAGCGGACAATATTCCGATTGTCTGGATCGATCATCATCAGACTGACGGCTGCAATGATGCGACAGTGCATTATTACAATTCTTATTTATTGAATAAAACAGATGAGCCGATTTCCTCCATTGCGTTTGAGATTACGTCGAAAAAAGAGGATAATTGGATTGCATTGATCGGCTGCATCAGCGATTGTTATCTTCCAGATTTTTACAAAGATTTTGAGAAAAAATTTCCCGAGCTTGCAAAGAAAAATCCACACTCTGCATTTGAATTGTTATACACTTCTGAAATCGGGACTATTGCACGCATTCTTGATTTTTCTTTGAAGGACACCACCACGAATGTTGTCAACATGATCAAATTCATGGCAAAGGTAAACGGTCCGATGGATGTGCTGCAGGAAAATTTAAAAACGAAACAAATGCTCAAGCGCTATAAAGAGATTAATGCGAAGTACCAATTGTTGATACAGAAGGCACTGGAAAGTGTTGATGAAAATATTGTTTACTTCCAGTATGGAGGATCATTAAGCCTGAGTGCTCACATTGCTAACCAATTGATATATGAATTTCCTGACAAACTGATAATCGTGGCCTATATCAACGGAGATTTTGCAAATATTTCTTTGCGATGGAAAAAAGATGTGCGATCACTCACGCTAGAAGCACTGCAAGGAATTGAAGGCGCATCGGGTGGCGGGCATAAGCAGGCAACCGGCGCAAAACTGTCTGTCTCAGATTTGCCGAAATTCAAAGAGAAAATTGAAGAACTGGTGAAGAAAAATTTTAATTGATTTTTAAGATGCTATTCTGGAATTGACATCTTTAACGTTTCTATTGCTTGCTGTAAAATACCATATGGAGTATGTTTATTTTTATCTCTAAGTTTTCGATAAAATTCATCTAGATCATTCTTATATCTAAAACTGTTCTCATATCCCAAACTTATCTCATGTTTAAGACTTCCACAAAGTTGGCCTTTAGCATTTGGAAAAACCTTAAAATAATAATTCTCACCTTCAGGAGGATCATTGGGGTGGAGAATGTGCCCACCAATATGAATCATCTCATTTCCAGCTTCTGCAAGTTTCTCTAAATATTTTAATGCTTTTTTATTTCTTGATTCACCTAATGTTCTAATTGCTTCAAGTTGATCTTCTAAACCATAATGATGATTAATCGGAATTCCTAAGGTGTACCAATGTCCTCTTCTTTCTTTTACTCCCGCATCTGCAATATAAACAAGTGAATCAACCTCTTCATCTGACAAAGGATTTGATACGTTTTCTGGAGAATCTAAAGATGCATGGGTCATGATATGTGCAAGGCTATCTATTACTTAAGTTTTTAGATACATCAGAACTCTTTTCCCCGCGGGCTTCTTTTCCCCTTGTGAGATAATAGTGTTCTCAAGAAGAAGCAGTATATAAATGGTTCTGTTTACTTTTTTAAAAATTAAAACCTGAAAGAAAATAACTTAGTGTTACTCGTTCTCCGCTAATCCTTTTCTGTTCCTAATGCTTCTGACTACATTTGGCTGCAACCCTGGAGGAACCCTCTCAAATGATTGGTCAATCATACTGAAATTTCCTCTTCCCTCTGTTTCTGAACGTAGATCACTTGCAAGCCCGATCATTTCAGCGACGGGCAATTTTACTTTGATAGTGACGTGACCTGATGTCTGCTGAATGTCAATAATTTGTCCTCGCTTGCTTTGTAATAATTTTGTTATATTTCCCATGTGATCAATCGGACCTTCAACTAATAATGTTTGAATCGGTTCCAATAATACCGGTGTTGCTGTATGTACTGATCCTCTCACTGAATCTCTTACTGCAGGGTAGACCTGTGCCGGTCCTCGGTGAATGGCATCCTCGTGCAATTTCAGATCAACCAATGAGATTTTCATTTTCGCGCACGGCTCTCGTGCCAATACTCCTGCATCAATAACTTGTTCGACACCATCCATGACCATTTCAATAACTTCTTGAATATGAACTTCTCCTTTTGTTTTATCCAAAAATACACAATCTTTGTAAATCTCTCTGTACTGTCGCGCTTCTTCATTACTCACTCCTAATTCAGAAAGTTTTTTCCACAACTCTTCATTTTTCTTTTTTGTTCTTCCATCCCGTATGTCTCCTTTTTTTATTGCTTCATAGACTCCATCTTCAAGCGGTTCAACCTGAATAAAAAATAAGTTATGCTTGTTTGGAGATTTTCCCTCACCCTGCTGTCCTTGTTTCATGACAGTCTCTCTATACACAACAATCGGCTCAGATGTTTTAACTTCAACACCTTTCTCTGTCTTGATTCTGTTTTCAATAATTTCCAGGTGCAACTCTCCCATGCCTGACATCAGGTTTTCTCCGGTCTCTTCATTAATTTCAATTTTTAACGTCGGATCTTCTTTTGCAACTTTTTTCAGCACGTCAATGAGTTTTGGTAGATCCTGCGGTTTGCTGACTGAAATTGATTTTGTGATAACAGGATCAAAGATATGCTTGATGTTTTCAAATGGTTCCTGCGGCGCGAGTGTAACTGTTTCGCCCGGCTGTGAGATTAAGCCGGTTATTGCAAGAACGTTCCCGGCAGGAACTTCTTCCATCTGCTCTGGCTTGATTCCGTTGTATACTAATACCTGCTGAATTTTCTGCATTTTCTTTTCATTGTTCAGATATACGTCCATGCCTGGCTTTAATGTTCCTGAGAATAATCGCCCTGCGGAAACTTCTTTTCCACTTTTCGCGTCGATAATCGTGTTTGTGATGACAAATCCCGGCTCTGCTTTTGGATCACAATTTGATAATCCTTTTCCAAAATTGCTTTCAGGGTCGCCGGGCCAGATTTTTGGAATACGATATTTTTGTGCCTGCACTGGCGATGGCAAATGCCTGACAACTGAATCGAGCAGCACTTCAAACAGTGCGGCATTTTTCCAGACCCATGCTTTTCTCTCTTCTTCATCTTTGCTGTAGATATCAATGATGTCTTTAAAGCCAATGCCTTTTTTCTTCATGTATGCGACTGATGTTGCCCAATTATCGCGCGCTGATCCAAAGATGACACTACCGTCCATGACGTTGACGTGCCATTTTTTTTGATATTCAGGCTCGGCAATTTGTTCCAGGAGCAAATTAAAATGCTCGATGATTTTCATGAATCGTTCCTGCATTTGTTCAGGCGTTAAGCGCAACTCTTTTATCATGCGATCAACTTTATTGATAAATAAAATGGGCTTGACTCTCTCTCGCAATGCCTGCTTGAGTACTGTTTCAGTCTGAGGCATGATTCCTTCAACTGCACAGACTAATACAATCGTGCCGTCAATGGCGCGCATTGCGCGTGTTACATTTCCTGAGAAATCAACGTGGCCGGGTGTATCAATTAAATTGACAAGATATTCCTGTCCCTCTAATTCGTGTGCCATAGAAACATTTGCAGCATCAACGGTAAGAAGTCGCTCCTGCTCGTCGGCATGCTGCCAGGTCATCATGCCACCTTCCAAATCTCCTGCAAGTTTTTCGCTCATCATACCAGCAGCAGCAAGAAGATTGTCTGTTAATGCTGTCTTGCCGTGGTGAATATGCGCGCTCGTCGCTATATTGCGGATATTTTCCTGAGTGCTAATCAATCTCTTAATTCGCTCAAATGGTGATTCCTTTTTTGCCATATTACAGATTAGGTTCTCTGTTTAATTTGGAATATTCAAAAAATGTTTTTTTATTCTTTGTCATGGGATGTATACTTAGTTCAATAAAGAAGTTGTAAAACAACTTAAAATTTGATAATCATTCATGTAGAATTTGGTTTTTAAATGTTTCTTCAGGTAAGAATTCTTTTATCTCGCGCTATCTGCGCCCTTTTCACTCTCTCTTCTTTTCACCATGACATAGCTGTCAGCTTCTCCATTTGATGCCTTGATTATTTCATCAGCCAATGCCTCTTCAATTTTTGTTTTCTTGTTGAATGATTTATCATAACTTCCCTGCACTATATTTCGTAGGGTCATTGTATATCTTCGCAATGGTGATATGTCAACTGCCTGCGGATATCGCGCTCCGCCATATTCAATAACGGTAATGCCGTCTCGGGGTGCAGCAGTTTCAAGTGCAGTCACCAATACTTGGACTGGATTTTTTTTCGTTTTCTCCTCGATTATTTTCAGGCATTTAAGCACAATGTTCATGTTCTGAGAATATTTTCCTGATTTCCAACTTGTCTGTATCTTGTGCTTTTTCCCCCGATGTCCTGGCACTGCAATTAGATTTGCAAAAATCTCAAGCAGATTTATTTTTGATTCTGAAAATTTTTCTCTGATTCTTCCGTGAGATTTTACCACCAATTTTGCATCAAGATTAATGTAGCGCTTCATGCCCGGATCATTCACCTTCACCTGGGAAACATCGTATAGTCCAAATAATTTAAAGTTATTTTTATTTTTCTCTTCTTCAATCTCCTGCATCTGGTCGATGTATTCTTCTTCTCCACTTTCACTTTGCTGCATCTCTGTATCAAATTGTTCTGCCATGTTATCTTGGATGTTTCCTTTTTAATTGTTGTATTAATTGTGAATTATGAGTGTTATCTTTTTCAAATAAATCTTCTTCTCGTGCTTGAAATTCAAAATCATAATTCGTATCGTGCTCGTGTGTATCTTGATAATGTTCCATCGGATTAAAATCTGGGTGTAAAGGATCTGACATTTTATCGTCTTCCCTTCTCTATCTTGCCTTTCCACAATAATTTGAGTGGCTGATCATTTACTTTGATAACTCTCCATCTGACTCCCGGAATATCTCCTTTTGATCGACCTTGTTTTCCGCCGATTCTTTCAATCAATACTTCGTCATGTTCATCAATAAATTTTTGTGCAAGATTTCCCGGGATAAATGCGGTGACATTTCTGGAATTTTTTATGAGTTGCACTTTGCAGCATTTTCTCATCGCTGAATTTGGCTGCTTTGCCTCTTTCTGCACTTTTTCTATGACAATTCCTTTTGCCTGATTTTTCCCGCCGAGTGGATCAGATTTTTCAAATAAACTTAAGGTTCTCACTTTATATTTTCGGTCACTCCATCGAAATTTCCTTCGATTTTTCATCAGTTTTGTTGCGTTATGCAGTCCCATGAATATGTAATAAGAGGGAGGGTTTAAAAATCTTCACTTCTGACTTCTGACAAAGTGAATGGGTTGAAACATCTTGATTAACTTCTTTAATTAACACACGCATATATCAAAGTTCCTTCGCTTTTTACTTTTTTATTACAGAACCTTTCCATCGTAGGGATATTAACCGCATTACATTTCAATAAAGGTACAAATTGTGGGGAATAAATAGCATGGGCAAGTCCATCCGTATATAAGACAAGATTGGTAGGAGGAGCAAAACCGTCTGGCGATAATTCAAATCTTCCAGTCCGGACATAATAGTTTGCCGAATCTTCTCCCGTTAATACGCCGAACGAATTTAGCTGATCAGGATTATTTCGATACGTTCTTCGAATGAACTCGCGTGCAGCAGGATCTCTCCACGTCAACCCTCTTAATGCGGCATCCTTCCAGATGTTTTCATGATACTTTGAAGGACCGTCGTCTTCTGTTTTTGAAAGGGGAGTTCCAAAACAATCAAAAAAAGCCAGACCGGCATCAGCAATATATCCATAGGTAACAACATGGTCCTGCACTGACGCAAGCGCGGCAACGCAGCCCGGATGATCATTCACCAGATAATCGATGGACTTCATTTTTCTTTTCTTATAACGAGAAATTTCTTTGTTGGCTGCTACAAATGCATTCTGAATTGATTCCTCATTCCGATTATTTTTGTCATACTCGAGAAGATGTTCACAAGAATATTTAGTAAAAATATCCGCTGCATGTTTTGCAGGACTTGGTCGCGGATATCTTGCCGCAAATTTCAGTTTTCCCCAAAGAGTATCCGTATCAGGGAGATATTCGCACGGATCCCGTGTCACGCCGTCGGCAACTGAAAAGATTCCATTTTCAGTGTCAATAGAAAGACTTTCTTCCGTTGGCATGAATGCTGCTTTTAATTTCCAATTTCGTGCAGTAAACCCGCATATCATTAAAAAATTTTAGCACGCGACAATTTAAATATTTGTGAAGTGCAACATGAGTGAATTTCCTATCGCCCAAAACGAAAACATTTATTAACCTCTTTTTTTTATGTTTTTTAATGACAGTATTATTGAGAGGCGAACTTATCATAACACATACAGGATCATGGTCAGCAAAAACGAAATTGCAACTGAAATCAGTGAAGAAGAATTTGGCGAAGTAATACATAATTCTCATCCGCTCGTCATTGTTGATTTTTTTGCGGAATGGTGTATGCCGTGCCTGATGCTGTCTCCAATCATTGAAGAACTGGCTGAAAAGTTTGAGAATGTAAAATTTGTGACGATTAATATCGATGATAACGAAACTATTTCCAATCAGTATCGTGTCTCCAGCATTCCCTGTCTTGTTTTTTTTAAGCAGGGAAAAGAAGTGGACAGAATTATCGGTCTTCGTGATGCTGATGATATTGAGGAAAAGATTCTGAAGAATTTGAAGTGATTATTTTGAGAAAAGCGTTCTTCTATCTGATAAATTAAATAAAGCAATTGTGGCTGGCGCCTGGCATTGCCTGTTTGCTTCCCGTAACGCATATTCTGCTCGTTCGTAGGAAGTCCAATTATTTTTTGAATTTTTCATGGTGAATGCTGTAAAACCGTTGATTTCTAATTCCTGAAAGGGTAAAACTCCGTGGTAAGATTTCAGATTTGTTACAGGTCCGTTTAAGCGATGCGTCTCATACTCCCTACATGGTTTTATTATCATAATAAGACTGTCTTTTTCTCTAAACTGTTCCAGTTCTTCTACAGATTCTGCAACAAACAGATCAATAGTTCCTCGTTCTATTTTATTGATCGCCATACTTTTAAAATCAGAAAAATAATCTCGTGCAGAATTTCTGACAGAAACCGCATGAGAAAAGGGAGTGATTCCGTTTGTGTTAAGATTTGAATACGATCTCTGTTCTCCGCCGGTCGACGGTCCAAACATCGACCTGAATGTAGTTTCTTTAAATTCTGGTATAAACACATATCCTTTGATTTGTTTCATGTTTGCTGTTGTGAATAGTGTTTTATAAGAATTATTGCGTTCATGTATTGAATGAAAGATACAGCAGGATAACAATCAATTTATAAACTTATTTTTTCTTTAAAATTCTATATGGCTTCGTAATACGAACCCTTGCTATGGGAAATATTACGATTGCTATAGCAAGGCTTCGTAGCTCAGCCTGGTTAGAGCACCGGCCTTTTAAGCCGGGTGTCGCGGGTTCAAATCCCGTCGAGGCCATACTATAGAGAGTTTTGAAAAACCTAAAATTCCAAACTCTCTAAGAAGGACTTTGATAAGATTTCCTTCGGAAATTAGGGTTATTCAAAGTCCTCTATAGTGAAAGACATAAATTTTTTACCATCTTTTATGTCTTTCCCTTGACTGAGAAATTATGAAGTAATTTCTAAGCCATCAAGAATGCAATTACCCGCATTCTTGAGGTAGTCAAGACGCAACTGGTTAAAAATAAACGTCCTTGACTATCAAAAAACAATGTGCCACCCACACTTAAAAGTGTGGGTTTGTGATAGGCACTTGTTTTTAGGATGATCCAAAATTGAAAACCCAATAGTTACTACCACATTCTGAAGAATGTGGTTTTCAATTTGTGGACATAATCAGAAACCGAAAACATTTTAAATGAACAAATCTTATCTATACTATAAAAGATTTCCTCTTACAGATCCCAAGAGATTCACGTTCTAGAAAATGAAAACTAAAAAAATGAACAAGAGTAGGTTAAAAAAAGGAACGTTTTCTGTCGTATCGTTAGGTATTGTGTTTGATACGAAAAAAAGAAAAATTCTTATCGGAAGACGAATGAATGACCCGTATGTTAAACAATTAACGTGGAGTTTTCCGGGAGGAATTCCCGGATATGGCGAAGATTTAGAAAGAAATCTTGAGAGAATCATAAAAACGAAAACAAATCTTGCTGTAAAAAATCTTGGCTGTGTTTTTGCCAGAATCCTACAGGAAAACAAAAAAATTTTGCTGATGTATTACTTATGTGAAGTTATTGGGGGGAAGGAAAAAGCACGGGATGATTTTGTTGAACTCAAATGGGTAAAGCCAGAAGAACTTGAAAAACATTTCACCACCTTCTTTGACAGAAGGCTCAAGGAATACATCTTTAATCTTAAATAATTTGTTCTTATCTTTTGCAATGTTCAGAGAGTTGAAATCTTTAAATAGTAGACTGAAGTCATATAAGAAATAGAAGTTTTTAATAATGAAAGGAGGTGGAAAATGAAAAGAGTATTAGTGTATGTTTTGATTGCAGTAGGATTATTAGGTCTATTGAGCGCATTTGTTTCAGGAAGTTTTGGACTGACTGGCAGAGCCCTCTGGGATTGGTCTTATTGCAGTGATTCAAATCCGTGT
>JBDKJQ010000046.1:0-12628 GCA_039796495.1 archaeon
AGTGAACCTCCCCACCCCAAGGGTTTGCCTGCGGGCAAATCCGCTGCGGCGGAGTGGGGCATCAACGACTAAGCAAAATCGATCAGATTCAGCTGCTCTCCTTTTCTTCCTTGTGTCTGAATATATTTTCTAATCACGTCTGCATTTACACCTTCGCCAACAGTTCCAGCATAACCTCCATCACTCCAAAATTCCCCATGATACAGTTCTTTTTTTATTTCAGAATGTTTCTTGAATAATTCTCGCGCCGTTACACTTTTCACAATTTGAAAAATTTTTGACGGGGAATAATCTGTCGTCAATGATTCAACAAGAAAGTGTACATGATCCTCGTCAAATCCAATTGTCTCAAACAAAAGATAGAATCTATCCTCAATATCTTTGCAGACTTGTTTCACCGTCGAGATATATTTTTCTTCGAGAAACAAATCTTTTCTGTACTTGATACAGAAAACAAAATGATATTTTATCTTGAAAACTTTATGAGACGATCTCACGATAGCCATCCTAGTCTAAGCAGACAGCCGTTTAATAGTTGTTGTTTGGTTTCACCCCGCAGCAAGCTGCGGTGGTATAACGATTAATCAATGGATTTTGACCGTAGACATCGGGACATTCCTCTTTTTAACAAGCCTTATTTTATGGATAATGAATATCCGGATGATCCGGTGTATCAGAAACTTGATATACTCAGGTATATTGATGGAAATCCTGGACAAATTCAAGACAGGCCCGTTCTTAAACCATTAGTAAAAAAATATCATATGAATCCGCGAGTGGGTGAAACAACAACTTTATGGTGCATTAGCTGTATTGCAGGAATATTTTGGCGTAAATTTAGAGACAGACAGATGACGGAAACAGAATATATTCATCTCTCTGAAACTTCTCTTGAAAATCTTGCTGAAGAATTTTCAAAAGATGGACGGGCAAAAAAGCTACATAGAGAATTAACGACCCGGAAAATTGGTTAAAATCCAAATCCTTATAAATAGTCAATAAGTGTTTCTACTAATGGAACGAACCTATATTGAGCAAGCTTTTCAAAAAAACAACAACGAAAAGATCGAAATCTGTGGATGGCTGCATGATGCAAGAGACTTGGGAAAAATTCGCTTTCTTATTATACGGGACATAACGGGACGAATTCAAGTCACTGGTGTCAAAAGCGAGATGGCTGAAAAACTATTCAAGAAAATGGACCAAATACCAAGAGAAAGTGTCATCAAAGTGAAAGGAATTCTAAAAGCAAGTAAGCAAGCACCCGGCGGAAAAGAAGTGATTCCTGAGACAATTGAAATACTCGCAACAGCAGAACATCCTCTTCCTATCGACGTGAGTGATCATTCAAAAACAGAACTACCCAAACGACTCGATTATCGGTTCTTAGATCTGCACAGAGAAAAAATTCAGGCAATTTTCAAAATCCAGTCAACAATTTCCACTGCGTTCCGAGAGCATTTTATACACAAAGGGTTTATTGAATTTCAACCACCATCTATTATCGGCAGCTCCAGCGAAGGCGGCACAGAGTTATTTCCCGCGCAGTATTTTGAAAAAAAAGCATTCCTTGCACAGTCTCCGCAACTCTACAAACAAATGGCCGCATGTTCCATGGAAAAAATTTTCACCATAACACCCGTATGGCGAGCAGAAAAACATAACACCATCCGACATTTAAACGAATGTCGCCAGATGGATATTGAATTGGCCTTCGCAGATCAGGAGATTGTCATGAAGCAATTAGAGGAAGTTGTTATCTACATCGTCGAGCAGATAAATCAGAAAAATGAAAAAGAGTTAAAAATCCTCGATCTTCAGCTCAAAGTTCCCAAAGTAAAATATCTAAGTTATACCGAGACAGCAAAATTATTGAAAATCGAACCAGGAGACGATTTATCTCCAGAAAACGAGAAAGAACTAGAAAGAAAATTTCCCGATACAATTGTATTTGTGCATAGCTGGCCATCAAAGATAAAACCGTTTTATATCATGCCCAAGGAGGGAAAAGCTGATGCGGAATTAAGCGAAGGATTTGATGCAATCTACAAAGGCGTGGAAATAACCTCAGGCGGACAACGAATTCATTTGCCAGAATTATTGGAAAAAAGAATCAAGGCAAAAGGATTAAACCCAAAACATTTTGAGTCGTATATTGATAGTTTCAAATATGGCGCACCCATGCACGGAGGATGGAGCATTGGTCTGGAACGACTAACACACGCCCTTCTCAGCTTAGACAATATTCGAGAGGCCTGCATGTTTCCTCGAGATCGAGATAGATTAGTGCCCTAAAATTGTATTATCCCAATTTTTATAAATCCCCGCACATTATATCTTTCATGAAAAAAGATGTGCAGCTACTCTCCGTATTTATTTTTATTGCATGTATATCTTGTATTTCAGCATCGATAACAATATTCTGTTCAGATAATAGCAAACCTCTCTCAGATCAGCAGGAGATCTCACGAGGAAATTATAAAACCATTAACGGCGTCAGCATCGGATTGATCGAATCAAATGAACGAGTCTTCTATAAATTGATAACTGCAGACATTCTTATAGACGTAAAAAGAGCAACACTGACAAATGAAACATCCTCAGAGACGCTGCAATTAGTGCAAGGCAAGTATACGGTTGAATTGATAAGCGCAAATGCAACCTCAGCAACGATTGAAGTCGATGGAGAGGACGAAACAATTTTATTATTGGAAACAACACAAGTAAAGGGGATTTTTGCCATGCTTTCTGAATTGGGAACTGACGAGCAGGGAGGGACCGCCAAAGTAATGATTGGAGCAGAAAAAATTTCGCTCTCAAATAAGGATAACCCCGCAGAAAAAATAGAATACAAAAATAAGACATACCTCCTCACATTGCAATCAGCCTCAACAAGTAACGCACTCATACAGGTAAGCACATGTAATTCAGGGTATATTGATTTTAATCTCATTGAAGCAGGACAAAATACCTCAACAGATTTAGCAGAAGAATCACAGACAGAGGAAGAGAGGATAAAAGAGGAAAATGAAAAAAACAACGCAAGCACAGTCCAAGTGAGTGTCGCTGAAGCAAACGCACAAAAAAACAATCAAACCCCGCTGACAAATCAAACCGCAGGTACAGATCAATCCCAAACAGAGGGATTTTTTTCAAAAATATGGAACTGGATAAAGAGCTGGTTTAAGAGATAATTATTTAATTTAATTCTTTTATTGTATCAATATCTACCCGCTCATAATCCTACAATTTTTTTCCTTCCAAATCATAAAAACAATTTTCATAAACGTTATCCGGATTTTTTAATTTAAAAAAATTCTTTTGGTAGAGATAAATCTCAGATTTGAGCGGTTTTCCCGGATAGCAATTTAAAATCCATTTTTGTTTGTCCTGAATATAATCATTTTGCAATCTGACCTTGCCTTTAGTAATCAGATAAAAAAGTAAAATCTCTTCAAGTATGAAATTAACAGAGTTATCATCTATTTCTTTATTTGATTTTTTAATATCCTCTTCGACCAATTTTCTAAGTATCTTATCTTTTTGGTAAATCTTCTTTAGCTCCCCAAAAAAGATCATAAATTCATTTGATTGTAAAATTGTCTGGTTCCATGTATTAAAAGAAAAAGAATGGGGTATATATTTTGGATTCTTCTCTAAAATATTCTTAAACTCAAATTTGTGGCTGTTAACTAACGTTTGATATTTATTTTTAAGCTGATTTGCCTTCCCGTCTGAATATAAATAAAGAGTATCTCCATAAATAAAATTTAATCCTACGACAGGAAAAATAATTTTGGGGATGAATCGCTCCATATACTCAAAACATTTTTTTGCACTTTGAGCATTGCCGATCCTGCTCATAGAGATTGCAAAAACAATAATCCCTTCTTGTTTTGGGAATCTAGGGATATCATAAAATTCATTGTCCTTCATTGAGTTTGTCATGTTTTATTGAGAAGAGATTTATATAAAAATATAACGGAATAAAGAAATGTGCACAATCCTTATAACCTCTCTTTTATCTTACTTTTTATGACAGTTATTAGACGAATGAATCTTCAGGATGTAGATGCAGTTTTTATAATGGGAGTAAATGAGCCTCGATTTAAAGTTAGTTCAGAAAATGGATTTTGGACAAAAGACCAACTTTCCAGATGGGTAGAAAATGAAAAAGATGTATTACTTATTGCTGAGGAAGAAGGAAAAATAGTAGGATGCGCATTAAGTCAGTATCATTCTCAAACCAACAAGGCAACATTTGAAAATTTATACGTAAATCCCGATTGTAGAAATTCAGGAATCGGGAATCTTTTAGTCTCAGAATTAATACAGATATACCAGGATAGAAATTCCTCCCTCTGTGCTTTAATAGAACCGGACAATAAACCTATCTTAAGCCTTTTAGAAAAAAATAGTTTTGAAAGAGGAAAAGAGATGATCTGGATGAGCTATGGTAATAGGCCCCCTCAATGATATTCTCAATTTTCAATCAACAAACCTTAAATAGCTCTTCTTATTTATTTTTTCATGGATAGAGAACAGATAGAAAAACAGGCAAAAGCCCTTCTCCAAACATTTGCAAAGGCGCTAGAAAAAGTGGAGAAAGAATCTCAAGAGGAATCTCACATCGAGCGTGAAATAAACGAACGAGAAGAAGGAAACGGAGAAAACACTCCAGAATTTAAAAATCTCCTGCTTGCAAATGCCCCTAAAAAAAATGATGACTTTATCATCGCTGAAAAAGGAGCGTGGAAGTAGAACATGGGAAGTAAAAAAAAGGACGATTCTTTGGAAGGATTAATGAAGGAATGCCAGAGATTAAAAGGAAGATTAGAGTTTCATTTAGAAAAATTTGGTGGAAGACTCAGAGATACGGAAGATAATGAGGATCTGAAGGCGTTTTTTAAAAGCAAGGCTTATTCACAGACGAAGGCTACCATCAGTAGATTATTAAATAGTTTTAAAAGATGTTTTGGAAATTACAGAATATACGAAGCGAGATTAAACGAACTAGTATTTGAATTTGAAGAAGCAATATATGGAAACCAAGTTGCAAGCAGTACGAACGAATTACGGAATAAAAGAGAAGCTAATCCCTACAGTCATAATTCACAAGGAGGGCTAGGAAAACTAGTATACGATGTTACATCAAAAACTCCGCGACATTAAGGCAGGAAAACCCACCGCAGAAAAAAATATAATAAACTTCTTGGAAAAAATAAAAAAAGAAAACAAGGAATACAATATAGTCCTTCACCTTAACGATAAAGCAATAGCCCAAGCACAAGAAATTGACAAAAAAATAAAAAATAAAACGGCAGGAAAACTCGCAGGACTCGCCTTTCTAGTGAAATCAAACATTAATGTCAAAGGGCTTATTACAAATTGCGCTTCAAAAACACTTGAAAATTACCGTGCAACATATAACGCGACAGTGATTGAAAAATTGTTAAAAGAAGATGCAATTGTACTCGGCATGACAAATATGGATGAATTTGCTGCCGGAGGCTCAGGTGAAAATTCCGCGTTTGGAATAACAAAAAATCCAAAAGCAAAAGACAGGATTCCCGGCGGAAGCTCGTCAGGCAGCGCTGCAGGAGTAGCCGCCGCCTTTTGTGATTTTGCCCTCGGCAGCGACACCGGAGGAAGTATCAGAAATCCGGCAAGTCATTGCGGCATAACCGGCTTTAAGCCCAGCTACGGCGCAGTCAGCAGATACGGACTGATTGATTTATCCATGAGTTTAGACCAAATCGGCCCATTAGCAACGAGCGCAGAGGATTGCCAAATAATTTTTGACATCATAAAAGGAAAAGACGATCATGACGCAATAACTAGAGATATAGAATCAAAGAATAAAGACACAAAGAAAATAAAAATAGGTGTTCTCAAATTCAATGCACAAAAAGAAATCTGGCAGACTATAAGAAAAAAAGTTGAAGATTACTGCAAAAAGCATGCAATAAAAGCAGAGGAACTCTCCCTCAATCACGTTGATCTCGGCATTCAAACATATTATCCTATCGTCTATGTCGAATTTTTTTCAGGGACAAGAAAATTTGACGGAAGAAAATATGGCTATGCTATTGAAGAAACCGGAGGAGATGAAGTAGTAAGGAGAATTATGGGCGGAAAAGAGATAACAAAAGCAGAATTTGCAGGAAAATATTATCGCAGGGCATTAAAGGCAAAAAAGATTATTGAAAAAGAATTTGCAGATGCCTTTAGAAAATATGATGTCATCATCACACCAACAGTATCGAGACTGCCTCACAAGATAGGAGAAACAATTTCAGTTGAAGATATGTATAACTATGACACCCTGACCGTATTGTCAAATTTAGCAGAAATCCCTACCATCAGCATACCTGCAGGAGAAGTACAAGAAGGAAAAGATTTGATTCCCGTCGGTATGCAATTGATGGCAGCACGAGGCAATGATAATCTATTATTGGAAATTGCGAAAGAGTTTTGATTAGGATTTATAAGTTTCATAAAATTTCTTAAGAGAAATTTCAAGTCTTGAAAGTTTTTCTCCATTATCTTGAGATTCTATTAAATCAACAACGGAGGTATTACTATCAAAACCCCAATCTTTAATATAAGATTTTGCTTCTAAAGATGAAATCTCAGTTACGTTAACTTTGAGAGTTTCCAAATCTGCATATTCATCATAAAAATAAATCAGGGGAATTCTCGATATGACTGCAGAACCCATCATGATTCCTGCAGCGTGTGAGGGAATGTGTACATCAGTCAGAACAATATCACACATAGGAATGACAATCTCATTTACTAATCTAAAGATCTTCCTCGGTTCCCAATTCAAATCTATTTCTCGATGAGGAAGGTAGGGCCTTTTTCCTAATTTTTTTACCATATTTCCAATAGAATCATAAAAATCAAACGTTTTTCTTCTCAAATTGTCGTCAGGTATTTCTACATCTTCAAAAGGACATGCTAAAGCAACGTCAAATGATTTGTAAAAACCGAAGAAATCGCGCAATCCCCGAGTATGAGCTGTCTCTAATCGTGCCATTACTCTATCACCAATAATCATTTTAAAAACTTAATGATACTCTGATAATCATGACAAACTCAATCTCCATCATCTCAAAATCGGAATTTCTCAAAAAGAATAAGAAACCAAACCAGAAAAAAGTCTGGAATGCAATTGCATCATCCTGGGAAGAGAACAGAAAAAATAAAATCTACATAGTCGAGGAATTCCTCAAAAACAAAAAAGGAAAAATAATTGACATTGGCTGCGGCTCAGGAAGAAACATGATTCCCCACAAAGAGATAGAATATTATGGCATAGATTTTTCAAAACAGCAGATAGCACAGACAAAAGAATATGCCAAAAAAAATAAGATTAAGACAAAACTATTCACCGCAACCGCCGACAAACTTCCGAAAACATGCAAAAACAACATCTTCGATTACGGTCTCCTCATAGCAACACTCCACTGCATTGAAACAAAAATAAAAAGAAAAAAAGCACTGCAACAGCTATACCGAGTATTAAAACCAAACGCTGAAGCATTAATAACCGTCTGGAATGCCGAAGATCAAAGGTTCAAAGAGGTAAACAATCACGGCCCCGTCTATTTGTCCTGGAAAGAAAATAACATTCCCCACATGCGATATTATTATCTATTCAATAAACAAGAACTTATCGATCTTATAAAAGAAACAGAATTCACCATCCTCAAATTCTACGAACCAGAACAAGACAGATTTTCAAAAAAGAACTGGATAATAAAGGTAAGAAAATAATTATGAAAAAATTTATAAAAGAAAGATAAATAACATCAGATGCCAACCAGGTTAAGTTATCTGACACACGATGAAACGCTCTACGTTCGTCCGGCGACATTTGCAGAATCATGGACGATAAACGGAAAAGAAACAAAACCATCGACACATGTAGGATTTGTTGAATTTAATGATATGAAAAAATTTGATGAAGAATATGCCAAAATTCAAGCTTTAAAGAGCACTGATCAAAAAAAGAAAAAACTAGGGCTGCTTGACATAATAGGAAAATTTGACTCTCAAGAAAAAGCTAAACAAGGATTCATTGCAGAATATTGCGAAAAAGATCAGTTTATAAGAAAAAAGATAGTAAAAGAAATAAGAATAACATAATTACAGACTGCTCACAAAATTTTTCACAAGCTCCTTCTCCCCAACCAGTTTCTCCTTTCCACTTTTCATATCCTTCAGCTTATATTTTTTCTTTTTCACTTCCTCATCGCCAATAAAGATCACATAAGGTATCTGATAAGAATTTGCATATTCCAATGCCTTACCAGGTTTACCATAAAAAATCTGACAACTAACATTTTTACCACGCAACAGTTCAGCAAGAGCAATTGACTTTTTATCCTGATTTAAAGAGATAATTAAAACTTTCTGAGTATCAACTGCAACATCAGCAAGCAGTTCTAATCGGTCAAGACCAAACGAGATTCCCGACGACTGAATGCCATTGATCAAATAGCTTCCGCCACCCGTAATAGTTTCCTTGAGTGAAGACTTAATTTCAAAAATAATCCAGTTGTAATAGGAAAGGCCGCGCGCAAGAAACGGAGAAAATTGCACCTTCACGCCATACAGAGAACAAAGTTTTTTCAAATTTTTAATGTCCTCATAATTTTTATACCTCTCAAAATATGATTCAGGTTTTTTCAAAACAGAAAGAATTTTTTCTGCCTTATATTTTTTCAGATTTTCTAAAACTTCTTTTTCTGGCAATTTATCTAATTTATCTATTTCTCGAATAACTAAAGTTTTGTTTTGTTCTACAATACCAAGTTCACCAAGTATTTCGTTCAGCAATTTTCGATTATTAACAGAAATAACGGACACAATGTTTAACTGTTTAAATATTTCAGCACTTATTTTTAATAATTCGGCTATATCAGCCAGTTCTGCGCCGACAATATCAACATCGCATTGCGTAAATTGTCGCCAGCGATTGCCAGTAACAGGCTCGTCACGAAAAACCGTCCCCATTTGATAAATTTTATACGGTAATTTTTTATTTTGCGCCAAGCGTTTATACTGAAAAGTCAATTCATATCTCAGCGCAAGTTTTCGTTCACCCCGATCCTGCAGTTTGAAAATAGAAGATACTGCCTCGTCATCAGAATTATTTCCACGTACAAATTCCTCAGATTCAATAAGCGGCATTTCAACAGGATTAAAATTGTAGAGTTTGAAAGTTTCTTCAATTATCTTTTTGATAGCAATCCGCTTCGATGCATCTTCAATATCTCGAAATCCTTTGACTGTTTCAATTGACATGCATACCTCCTTCATCTAACTGAACGTTCCCTGATTTAAGAATGTTTCTCCGTTCTTCATTTTCTTCTGAAATTTCTCCAAACAAAAAACATTCGCTATCAACTTCATCTCTATCGCGGGCAAAAATAATTATTTTATTTTTTTCAAGATATATTTTTTCTTCCCCATCAAATCCAATGAGAGTTTCATGATTCATTTTTTCAAAATCCTTCAAATATCGTGGAAGTCTAAAAGAACCAAATTTGTTTTTGTATAATCCGGTAATTTTTATGACTTCTGGATCGACGACAAATTGATTGATTCCTTCAATGCAACCATAAAAAGTTAAAAAATCAATAATTGCTTTTTGTGCAGTCTCTTCAGCACTTACATCTCCAAGATATCCACATTCACAGCAAAAGGCAGGTTTACGTTGTAGATTCATATAATAATCAGTAGAGCCGGGCTCAAACCGATCTATATTACAGACTAGCTTCTTGAGATTAAAGAGACGCGCTTCTTCAATCAAGGACTCATCACAAATAATAAAGGGAATTGAATCTTTGGTAGAACTTGCATGGATATCCAGTATTGCATCAGCCTCATCAAGGTAAGGTATGATTTCTTTTGCAGTTCTCCCTTCAAGACTCGCTTCTATTTCAGGCGGCTGCATACTAAGAAAAGAACGATTAAGATTTTTTTCTACAAATCGTTTATTTTGTTTGATTGCCTCAAGATTTGCATAAACAAAAATAATTTTTCCCGATTTTATTTTCAATGAAGGAATCAATCGGTCAAATGCATTAACGCCGCACACCTCATTCCCATGCACGCCAGCAAGAATCACAAGAGTTTTTCCACTTTCTACGCCACGTTTTTCAACAATTTTTATATTGCTTTTCATACTTCCTCCCGCGTCATAGCTGAAAGAAGATCATCTATACGCGAATCAAAGTCTCTGAATTTCCAACTGTACCAAGGAGATCCTCGTTCAGGATCTTCAAATAATAATTTTCCATTTTGTCCTGAGAAAATTTTGCAAAGAATGGATAATACTTTTTCATTTTTCGTTCGAACCAAAAAATCTTCATAATCCGCGAGCCGTGCATGTCTAAGTCTTATTGCAGAAGCAAGAAACCCATTACCAGAGCCTTGTTTATTTTCAACAATTCCTAATTCAGCGCCGTAAAAAGCCCTTTCTCTATTTATACCTGCTGCATCCAGCATCGGAACAACGATGGGAAAGTTAACTGACTTTGTCTTTCCAGCGGGAATTTTGCAGCCCCAACTAAAACCAAACGGAGTTTTATTTTCAGTAAGCAAGTATCCTATAAATCCTTCCTTACTCAAGGCCTCTTTTATAAGTTCATAGTGATTAACATACGACGGATAAAATTCCATTAAAGGTCTTTCACAGAGTAAACAAGACTCCAATCCTACAGCATTTCCTACTACTCCTTTCCGCTTTGTTTTATCTAACTGCCATTTATAATCAGTAGGAAGAGCGCGTGATGTGTATTGAACACTGCAGATATCCTCATCTGCTGATAAAGCGCCAGAACAAATTTTCTCCTCATACCATGGAGCACCGCTAAAAACTTCTTTGAAAAGTGACGAAAGACTTACAAGATCATTACCAGAAATTTTTTTTACACTAATCGGTTCCATTGGTAAATGCCTCCTTTCAAATTCCCAAAAATAAAATCGATAAAATTCCTATAAGCAATGGGGATAACCAGCACATGATGTGCCGCCAGCCTCGAAAAAAGCGGAAGGTGGGAATCGAACCCACGTTACACGGACCACAACCGCGCGTTCTGCCATTGAACTACAACCGCCATATTGTTTACTAGAAGAAGAATTGAATGGTATAAAAGAGTTATTATTTACCGCAGGTCTAAAATTCCAAAAATCACACGCCGAGTTAGCACTATCAACAATGGGGATAACCCACTGCAAATCCTTTGCGTGTTTGATTATTCATCATGAATGCATGAAAAAGAGGTATTTAAATTTTTCTTTTTAAATTTTTCAATTTTCAAAAATTAAATCTTATAGCGGCTAATTTATTCCCTAACCCTTTGGTCGGATACCGAATACCTGCAGAGTTGCCATTCCTATAATTAAGTAAATCTTCAGGTTCCCCAACATAAATTCCTTCAAACAAAATAGATAATAAATTAAATCCAGGGCCAGAAATTTCCCTTAATAATTTACCCATCACATGCTGCCTTGCATCTATAAAGGCATTATACACTCCTTGCGCTCCCAAACAAATTTGATAAAGCGGCTCTTCACAGGTTCCCTGTTGAGACATCCCCGCTTCAGAAGGCATAATCACCTCGACAGAAGTCTGCATTAATTGTTCATATAATCGTTTATCTTCTCCCCGTATGGCATTCGTATCTCCTACATAAACTCTCAAATCCAGATTGCTTAATCGTTCCAATGTTCCATGGTCAACAGCCATGTAAGAACAGCACCTCAATAATTAATAAAGATTTTTATGATGCAATGCAACCGACACTTAGAAAGGTTTAAATAACAAAAGTCCCAAAAAATAATATGGGTTACGGCAAGAAAATTACAGGCGGAAAATATCACAAGTTTAATAAGAAAAAGAAATATGCTCAGCCTGGCATCGAGAGAAAAGTCAAATTAGGAAAAGAAAAAAAGAAAACCATTCGAGGCTTGGGAGCAAATAGAAAAACGGTTCTTCTGTCAGCAGAATATGCAAATGTATTGAATCCGCAAACAAAAAAATCGCAAAAAGTAAAGATAAAAAATGTCGTTGAAACGCCGTCAAACAGATTCTTGGCGCGACAAAACATCCTTGTCAAGTCAGCTATCATCGATACAGAATTAGGAAAAGCAAAAATCACAAACCGGCCTTCTCAAGAAGGTCAGGTTCACGCAATTCTCATAAAAAATTAAAATAATGTTAATTCTAAAGCGTATGTTATTACTTCTAAGTTATTTCTCATAATAATAAATCTTTATAAACCTTTCTCCACAACTTTTATAAACTTTTCGAGAGAAATTCAATTTCAAAAACATGTCAAACGTAAAACGATGTCCTGAATGTGGAAGCACCAGTCTTACATGGGATGAACAATTAGGAGAAGTGTTCTGTAACGATTGCGGAACAGTTATCGAAGAAAAGATGGTTGATACTAGCCAAGAACTACAGGGAAGTTTTGATTCTGGAGAAAAAAAGGGTAGGGGCGGTGCACCATTGTCTATGCAAAAATTCGACAAAGGTCTAACAACCAATGTTGGAGAAGTCTCTGATATCTACAAATTAGATTCAAGTTCAACCAGAAAATTCCTTAGA
>JBDKJQ010000047.1:0-18199 GCA_039796495.1 archaeon
TTCCTGCTTTGAAAGAAGTTTTCAGCCATACCTCAACTGCTTTCAGCGCTTCTTTCTCACTTAAAAATCGTGCTCCGAGTGATAATATATTTGCATCATTATGTTCTCGCGACAGTTTTATTATGTTCAGATTTTTTCCGTAGTAGACGACGGCTCTTACTCCCTTGATTCTGTTTGCCGTGATTGCTTCTCCTTGGCCACTGCCGCCGATGATAATTCCTTTCGTCTGATTTTCTTGTGCAACTTTTTTTGCGACGGGTATAATAAAATCGGGGTAATCGTCAGTATTATTTTGTGAGAAGTCTCCGAGATCTTCATGAGGGATTTTATTTTTTGTAAGAAATATTTTTATTTTTTGCTTGAGCGCAAATCCTGCGTGATCGCTGCCTAAATAAATTTTCATATTCACCTCTCGGCATGAAGAAGAGAAAAGATTTTATAAATCTATTTGAGTATCGTGATTCTCAAGAAAGATATCCGTCTCTTTATGAACGTCGGTATGCAGTCTCATTTTTTCGTCTACGGTGTAATCATCTTCGTCAGAGATAGTGTACCCGCATGTACACGTGCTTGATAACATACTTTTATTAGTTTTTTATTCTATATAAAATAATGGTGTAAAAAACATACAAAAAAGTAAAAAGAAAGAGAAAAATTTAATGAAGACAGAGAAGGAATTCTCTATCTTGACCTCCTACAAAAACAGTCGTATTCGTACAGTATCCATTTCTTCCTTGTGTATCTACACAACTATCTCCCAAGGATTTTATATTTTTAAATCCACAAAATGCATCATTGTCAGGTATATCAATACAAGCTCCTGCACTACAAACGTATATATCTGGGTTAACAAACGGATCCTGTTGAGTGCAATCATACGTGTTAATGACTTCAATATCGGTTTTTATGCTACATGTTGGATATTGATTTTGTCCGATAACCCCGCACGATTTATCATATTCAATATATTGCCATTCATCACCGATACATCTATGACCATCTTTATTAGTATCGCAAAGCACATCATTAATCGGATTACATGTTTTCTGACCATCAAGATCATGGTCATAACATTTTTGACAAGAATCAAATATCCATACTCCTTCAGGGTCATTATTAACCTGGTGGGCACCACAATCATAATTTGTATTACACGGGATGCCCATTGTTGAACCAGAAGAACCTCCTGGAGGATCAGCTGCAACTCCTTGAAAAAATAAAAAATACCCTCCAATAAATGCAATTAGAAAGACGAGAGTTATTGAAATTATCTTATTCATATTTTACCTCCTTGTAATTAATGTAAAAAGAAAAATTATTTAAACATTTACTATCTGAAAAAAGTGGTAACATATAATTATAAACATTCTAAACTTTTTGATTAAAATTTTGAAAGAGGGTACAATGAAGAATTATTTTATAATCGGATTTTTTTGCTTTTTTTTGATGTTCTATGTTGTAGATGTATTGGCAACTAATTTTGATTATTTAGCTCCTGAATATATTAATGCTGAAGGTTTCGGTAACTTTAATCCATCTTCAGTAGGTTATATTCGATTTTATAAAGAGGAATATACTATAACATTCACTCAATCAGATTGTCCGGCGGGATATGGTTTGGTTGATGAGGATGGAAGTCTTGAAATACCTTACATTTTTACAGGTCAATTTATTCCTGAAAATATATATTATCCTCAATTTGCTACAGAAAACGCAGTACGAGTTGCAGCAGATAATATAAATGAAATTTATCGAATAAAAAATTTTGAACCAAGACAGACTTCTGATGCATATATCGTTGATGTTTATAGCAAACCTGTTTATATCATGACAACACATGATATTGGAAGTGTCTTACCTGGAATTCCTTTTGGTATAGGATATGTTGTCCATGATATAAGTACAGTAAGTTATCCTTTAGGATGGGAGAATGCAATAGACTCAATCACGGTATGTGAGAAATACGTATAAAGGAACTTTTATTTTTTTTACATTTTCTTATTTTTATTTCAACACAATAAACCTTAAATGTGCTTGCTCCTTGTTTTTATCGGTGCTAAAATGAGTGATCGATTTTTGCGTGAGCATTCGGGGAAAATACAGGCGTCTCTTTCCGTGCTCGTGAAATGTGCGCTGCTTGTGTCTATTGCATACGCTTTGTATTTTCACTCTTGGAGGATTTTATTTGTTAATCTGCTTTTGCTTCTGCTTGTTTTTATCCCGTATTTTTCAAGACAAATAAATGTTGAAATTCCGAAGGAGATAGAATTTATCCTGCTCATATTTGTTATTGTGTCCTTTTTTTTAGGCGATCTGCGCGGATTTGTCATTCAGTTGTTTTTTGGACTTGCGGTGGGGTTTGTTGGATTTGCGTTAATGACTATTCTTTACAAGAATAGCAAGCTCCGGCCGAATTATCCGCTTATTATGTTGTTCTCGCTTTCAATTTCATTGGCATTAGGGGCTTTGTCTGAACTTGCAAAATTTTATCTGAAATGGTATGTTGGTATTGGACTTGATATCATCGATTATCAATTTGCGATGGAATCTCTGTCGCTTGTTCTTATTGGCGCACTCCTAGCAATCTTGGCGGGATTTTTTTATGTACACGGTGCAAAAATTATTTTCCTGAATAAAATGGTTGAGCGGTTTAAACATCGAAATCCTAATTTATTTATTGAGAAAACTGATTCTCCCGACGAGCTTTTGAAACTGATTCGAAAGGGTGAGCATGAAAAATTAGAGTTTAAGGCGACGTTGCGCACGAATCTTCACACGGGGCAGCATGATAAACATATTGAGCACTCGGTTTTGAAAACAATCGCCGCTTTTTTAAATTCTGGCGGGGGAACACTTTTAATCGGCATTTCTGATTCAGGAGAAATTTGCGGGATTGAGAAAGATAATTTTCCTTCCAATGATAAGTTCAATTTGCATTTTACAAATTTGGTGAAAGAATACATCGGCAACCAAAATCTGCCGTATCTACATTTCGAACTGATTGTGCTGGAAAATAAAAATATTATGAAAGTCGATTGCTTAAAAGCACAGAAGCCAGTTTTCGTAAAATTTGAGAAGATAGAAGAATTTTATGTGAGAGTAGGAGCATCAACAGTGCAGTTATTGGGAAGCAAGCTGGTTGATTATATCAATAACGGTTTTTAATCTATAAATTTTCTCAGTTCTCTCATCACTTGTTTATTATTCCTAAAAAGAATTGTCTTCACCCCTAATTTTTTTGCAGGCTCAAGATTATACATTTTATCATCGATAAAAACAACCTCTGAAGGTTTTATCTTTTTGTTTTTTGCAGTAATCTTCTTCATCAAAATTGTGTACATCTCAGGATGTGGTTTTCTGGTTTTCACCTCATACGAAATAATAACAATGTCAAATAATGCTTCATCTCTTTTCGAAAAAATGCTCTCTCGCGACAAATGCCATTGATCCGACAGAATACCGACAATAATTCTATTCTTCTTTAGTTTCTGAGTGAGAGTAAACAATTGATCATTTCGCATCATGCCTTTATGATAACTTCGCGTGATGATTGAAACAAGTTTCTGTTTCGAAACAGAAAGTCGCCTGCTTACTTCCGCGATAAATTTTTTCCGTGAAACTTTTCCGACAATAGCTTTGCCATAGAGCGTATCAATTGCATCAAACCATTGATCACTCGTAATGCCCAGTGCATGCGCAATGCTTTCATGAATACCGGAAAATTCATGCCTCCCCTTTTGGACATAATAATGCGGTAGAGATAAGACTCCCCCAATATCAAAAATGACTGCTTTGATTTCCTCTTTTTGTTTTTTCATTTGTTTCATTCAGGCTCATAACTTTAAACATTTCAAAATTACAGCTTCAACTTTCCCTGCTGCCAGTCCTGCACCACTATCATAGCAGCTCTCGTCTCGTCAGGAATTCCTCCTTTGAGCAGTTTTCCTTTTTTCAGTGCTATCTGTGCAAGAATCTCTTCACCGTTATCTCCCTGTATTTGAATATTATACCAGCTTTCAAAATCTTTTTTATTTTCTTTCAGAAATAATTCGATAAGAAAATAAGCAACAACTTCAGGATGTCTCAAATTCTGCGAATCGCGCGCACCGATCAATCCATACCGAAGATCATCGTCTTTTTGTAGGGGAATAACTCCCGGTGAATCTATTAATTTAATTTCGTCGCTCGCACGAATCCAGTGGATGCCGTGAGTAGTGCCAGCTTTTTTGCTGACCTTTGCTTTTTGTTTATGTGCAAGCGCGTTGATAACTGAGGATTTGCCGACATTCGGATACCCTAAAACACCAACGACAATATCTGCTTTTGCCTCTCTGAATTTTAATTTAGGATCACCGACCTTTCTCTCAACAATATCTCGCTTTCCATGAATAGTAAACGCTTTTTTTATTGCCTGCAGCAAAATCCTGATGCTGGTGCGGTCTTTGATAGAAACAAATACAATAGGATAATGCTCCTCCTGCAATTGTTCAATTTGCTTTTCTAAATTCTTCTTCGAAACTAAATCGCTTTTGTTTATAACATAGATTAATGGCCTTCCCACTTCTATAACAATTTTTTCAACTTCTTCGTTTCGTGATAATGCAACCAGTCTTCCATCCAAAATTTCCAATACAACATCAGATTCTTTGACAATCCGTTTCACTAAATCCCAATATGGTTCCATGTAATAAAAGAAATCAAGGGCTTTTATAGCTTTACTCAAGGCTATCTTGTTGCATCAGTTTGTGGATCCGATGACCACATCGATTGCAGCTGCTGAAGTGGAAAAATCCATCTACAACCTCTACAACAACGTCAGTGCTACCGCAGTGCGGACAGAATACTTCTATCTTATAATCATAGTCGCCATCACTGAAGGAAAATATCATAAAGGCCTCACAAAATAAAGGCATTCATTTTTAATATACCTTTCGAAAATATGTTACTATTTTAAAATTACATCAATAATAAGTTTTATATACCCTCTTATCTGCGAATATCTAATACTATCCCACAAAACCCCACAACAGGGGACAAAATCTCTATGAAAGAAAAATTAAGCGTGACCGTAGATAAGGAACTTATCGCAAAGCTAGATGAAATCATTCTCAAAGAAAAATACGAGAAATTCCGGAATAAATCGCATTTGGTTGAAGTTGCAATTAAAGAATTTCTCAAGGAGGAGCAATGAACCAGACACTTGACATGACTCTAGAATCAACGCGACAATTGTTGTTGAAAAATGTTTTGGCAAATCTACAACGGTATGTGGAATTTGATCAGCGAATTATTCAGGACATTGAAGGAATGCAGCCACGGTTTTATCAATCAGTGCGTATGCATGCGCTCCAGCAAAATAAAAGAATTCTGGTGGCAGATGACACTGGCTTTGGAAAAACGTATACATTTGTTGGTGGAAAATTACAGCTGGATAAAGATAAGAGAGAGAAACATAACGCACTTATCATCTCGCCATTCAGTGGCATGGAAGACGCCTGGCATCCAGATGAAATTAACCGATATGCATCATATATGAGAATGCCACCACAAAATGTGGTAACCGTCAATGAAATGAGGGATTTGTAGCGAATCAACAGAGATACTGATTTGGGAGTTATTAATTGGGACAAGTTATCGTTAATGAGGGAGGATTCAGAAAGTTGGAAATGGTTCACCGAAGCTATTCATCGACAGCAGACAAAAATATTTGGACTTGATGAATGTCATCAGGCAAAAAGTTCTGGCTCGCATCGGGGAAAAACGATACGTCGGCTCGTTGATCACACAAGAGGAGAACATGTCATGCTGCTTTCAGCAACGCCAGGCCCTAATCGCTATCACGATTTTGGTATGATCTTCCACATGCTTAATCCTGAAAAATATCCGTCACCGGAGATGTTCTCCTATTCTGGGCCTGAAATCATCAAAGAGTTATTAGAACAGCAAGTGTGGTTTCGATTAACACGAGAACAAATGAAAGATGAGCTTGGATCATTTTTGCCTGATATGACCTTCAAATTTAATTATATTAATAATAAACCGATTTTTAATCGCGCAACTGACGATTTTGGTATTGATGTTACCTATAATAAAGATGGTTTTTCTAAAAGCAGAGAGGTTGTATGGGAGGGGGAAGGTGATGGTCTGAAGGAATTCAATCATTATGGCATTGATGCCATTACATCAGCAGTTGATCCACAAGATTTCCGGCTGTATATCCATAGAATGATAGAATTATTCTTCGAAGTTCCAAGAAAAAAATGGCATTCTCCATCAATTTATTCATCACATCCCCACACTACTGACATGAAACAATTAGAGAGCGTGCTCGATGCAACGCTCCCCCTTTTATTTTCTGGAACAGAGCAGACGGAATTTGCAAACAGGATCCAAGAGGCTAAATTGCGGATGCGGAATGGTTACGCGTCGGTGCCGACACTTAATCTGGGAGCGCTCCAAATGCCAACACCCGGTCAAAGAAATGTAATGAATGATCAGTTTGTTATGACAGGAGCAACCTATTTAGTGGAAGTGTTAAGCCACTATGGACAGATGCCGCGTGATGAAGCACTGCAAACGATGACACAGAAATTAACGAATTATTTTATGGGAAGATTTCAAGTAAGCAGGGAAAGTGCCAGACAGGTAATAAAAAGTTTATCAGGAAATGTTTCACAACTTGAAAAAATTGCATAAAGTATCAACGGCTGCCGAGCGATAGTTTTTTTAAGTCCTCTTTCGTGAGAATTACATGACGCAAGAACAACTGGATATGAAAAAAATGAAGGAAGAAATACAGGAATTGAAAACGAAATTTGAAAAATTGAAAGAAGATCTAGCATTTACTATGGGCACTGAAGAAGCGTGGAGAGAGATAGATGAAGGCAAATACAAAGAGATGACTGTTGATGAATTTCTCCAAGAGATTAGAAGCTTGAAATAAAATGGAAAAAAGGGTGATAAGAACTGAAAAATTTCTTAGCAAATTGAAAAAAATTGATAAGTCATATCTTGATCGAGTTGAAAAATTGGTAGTAAAAATAATACATAATCCTGAGATAGGAAAACCTATGATGTATGATAGAAAAGGAACAAGAGAATTGTATCTTAGTCCATTTCGGTTGTCCTATGTTTATTTTCCCCATGAAAACAAATTGATTTTTCTTGATATTTACCATAAAAATGAGCAGTAGATAGTTTTTTAAACAACCTCTTTTTATTATTCCTACCCTCGGGAAAGAGTTCTGATATATTACGATGACGGCAAAACAAAAAATTAAAGAAGCACAGCAAAAAGCAGCTTCGCAAGCTGCTCTTGGAGTTTTAGAAGAGAATAGGCACAATCTTGTCGAATTAAACAAGGTTTTTAATCAAACGCATTCATTGGACGCTTTTCTTGCGCTGCAAAATGGCGAATTGGTATTAATCATGCCGGCAACTAATAGGGAAGATACTACCTATGTAGAAACAGCGTTACTAAACTCAGTAGAGGACGCACTCAGTAGTTATAATCCTGAAAAACGCATGTGTGGAGGCTATCATTCATTTGCCCTGCAACCTTCTCGTAAAAAAAGATTACCGCGGTCATTAGAGCTGTCCGTTGATGGTTTATCATTTAATATTGGTATAACAAGAGCAAAGATTGATTTTGAAAATGATACGCAAGAGATAAAGGTAAGAACACGGCGAAGGCAATCTCAACGAGAATCCCTTCCTCAATCAGAATGGTATCAGCCCTCAGTAAAAAAAGGGTTCGCGTTTGCGATAGATAGAAGTAACTATGATGAACAATATAAACTGCTCCCATTAACGAAAGAAACTCGTCCTTATTTTCCTGGATTAGAAGTTCCATTTACTTTGCAATACCAATCACTTGAGTTTCAAACGCATGTCACCTGTGCACCTGCTGAAAGAAAGAAGGGAGAGCTGGCTGGTACCTATATCTCAAAAGGGATAAGCAGCCTTTTTAGAACTCACCCTGAAGTACGAGACGCAGATATCCTAGAAGTCAACGTTATTGCTCCTCGACAAAAATATAAAATTATCTCTTGCAAATAAATTTTTATTTTTTTCGTTTGGCTATGTTTCCTCTCTTCTCACCAAATTTCATCTCAGAAAATACATACACATACAGAATCTCTAAAATACCCAGCGTATTTGTAAGCAGCAAGATGACAAACCAGAGAAGACTGCTTCGTCGCGCTGCTTTCCATAATGCAATCCCCTTCCATACAAATGACCAGAGAATAATCACAAAAAGAATTACGAGTGTTATTCCCAGGGGCAATCCAAAATTAGGCAGCAATCCCTCTAATTGTTGATACATCACCTCATTCATCTTTCTATGAGGAAATTATTCTTTTTAAATCTGCACCCCGAATTCTCAACATTTATAAATTCTCCTTTGCTCATATAATAAAGATGGTGTCGAAAATAAAAAGCGGCCAAAAAGAAAAAGAGAGTAAAAAAATAAAGCATAAATTTCTCAAGCAAATTGGTTTTGTCCTGCTTATAACAAGCATAGCAACTTTCATCGACTTTCTTGTCCATTCATCAAGTGCCTCGTTTTACGTTCCCTTTGAATATTATCAGAACAAGGTTATTTTTGCAACCATATGGGGTATGGTTATTTTATTTGTCGTAAGGAAAATGAAGAATATGCATCTCAAATCTTTCATATTTTCTTTGTTCATAGCAGCAGTCCTGCAGGTAAAATATTTTTTTCAGGGATATGATCTGTTCTTTGTAATCTTATTTTTGTTCCTGCACTTCCTCATGTTTTTAGTTCCTTCCTGGATAATTTTTAACAAGTATAAAGAATATTTTTAACATGGAACTTAATTTCTTTCTAATTCCAATAATCGGATTTATCATTGGATATGTCACAAATTGGATCGCTATTGTGATGTTGTTCCACCCACGTCAGAAGATACTGGGAATGCAGGGAGTTATTCCAAAACGAAAACTTCTTCTTGCAAAAAAGATCAGCGAGATAACCCCGGAAATTATGCCTCCGTATTTTAAGCAACTGGAAAAAATCCCCCTCATCGGCAGAAAGATCATTGAGGCGTTCAAGCAGTCCGTGGAAACACAGATACACTCTTTGTCGGATGAGCAACTCGAGCAAATGACCTATAAAGTCTTAAAACAGGAATTTTTCTTCATAGAATTCATCGGAGGAATTTTGGGATTTCTCATTGGATTAATCCAGTTAGGAATTGCAGTCTGGATGTAAAAAATAATTTATAGAGGACTTTGAATAACCTCATTTCCGAAGTCTTCAAATCTTTTAGATTTGAATGAATCAGGAATCTCAATTCCTGAGGAAATTTTGGTCAAAGTCCTTCTTAGAGAGTTTTGAAAAACCTAAAATTCAAAACTCTCTATAACCCAACAATCTTTAAAAGTAAAAATCAATCTGTATGCAGATGGACGATACTCCCCCATTTTATAAAGGAAGCGAAGGATTTGCAGAAGTACTGAAAAACGAAAGATTATCTCGTCCGGGAAGAGTAATCAGAGTGTATAATTATGCAGCAAATGCAAGAGACGAAGTAGTCTATGTTATCGGTACTGAAAAGCAATTATTTGATACTGGTGGAAACAAGGTCAATGCACAAGACGTTCTTTCAGAGGATGCTGCACCTAATGGCTGGAGCGTTGAAGGACTTGAACTTAATTTGCTATCCGATGAAGAACTAAGAAAATTAATCTAAAACTCAACCTTCGGCATATTCCGCTCACTCTCAGAAATTTTTAGATATTGTTTTTTCTGTCTGCCGTATAGCTTGAAAAAGAAAACGCCGGGAAATTGTTCTGAAGCATTTTCATACTCAAGTATGGAATCATTGTAATACTGTCGTGCATAGGCAACTTTGTCCTCGATTGCCGATAATTCCTGCTGCAGTTGCAAAAAGTTTTCATTTGCGCGCAATTGCGGATAATTCTCAGCGATGGCAAAAATAGATTTTAACGCATTCTGCAACTTATCACCTGCCTTAACTTTTTTATCAAGGGTTCCGCCCTTCAATAGTTCAGCACGTGCTTTCGTCACTGACTCCATGATCGATTTTTCATGTTTGGCATATCCTTTCACTGTGTTGACAAGCGTAGGGACAAGGTCAGCTCGTTTTTTGAGTTGCACGTCAATTTGAGAGGCACTGTTGTCAATCCTGTTTTCAAGAACAATAAAGCGATTGTAATAATACACTGCAATGAGAACAACAAGTGCGACAATTCCAAGTAAAATCCACAGCCAGAGTGCCATGAGCTATCTACAAGCCGCCACTTTATAAATATTAGTAATATTCTGCTCTGTCCAGAGGGGTAATTTTGATATATAGCAAAGGACGCTGCCCTTTCCCTACGTGCGCCTTTGCTATCAAGGGAAAGACATACCAAATCGGTGAAAAATTAATGTCTTTCACTATAAAATAACAAAATTTTATCAAACTTGTTTCGTAAGACTAGAGAAATCTTTTGATTTCTTGCGCACAGAAAATTATTTTATTTTCTGTGTTTTGCAAATTTTTCTTGGCCAGTGTTCCGCCGGCCAAAGCATAATATTTAAAAGATAAATTTCCATTAAGACCTATGGATAAAAAGAAATCAAAGAGGATGCATCGAATTTTTTTCACATTGCTCATACTATTTATCATTTCCTTATCATTTTTTATACTCTCAGAAACCATAACCAAATACGCCGGATTTTTGGTATTTGAAGATACGCGTGAAGAATCAACGCTTGATTGCCTGAAAAGCAAGCACATTTTTTTATTCATCAACGACGATGACAGCACACAGGCAATCGCATCAGAAAAGGCATCGCAATATCTGAATGCTGTTGCAATTTTCAACTGCAGAAGAAATAGCGAAATCTGTAGTTCATTAGGTATAACTAAGTTCCCAACCTGGGTAGTCGAAGCACAAGGAATTCAAGGCGACATCACGCAAGAACAATTGATCGAGTTTGCAGGGTGTTAATTATTGCGTTATCTTTTTTCTGAAAGTTCAATTTCTATTCCTTTCGTTAATCTTGTAGAGATGTTGTATGAGAACGCAATGACGAGACCCGACGCAAAACCTCCAATGGCATAGGCAAGCGGATATATTAAAAATATCTGTGTATAGGTCAGTTGTGCAATGCTTGGATTTACCAGCATAAGAAATGTCTGATTTGTTTTAAAGAACGTGAAGACCAGTGAAACAAAAATTCCGAATACAAGATAAAGCAATGCCAGCGTATATGCCAAAGACAACGGAGAAATTTTTTGTATGCGAACCATCTTTCCATTAAAAATAACATCCGATTTATAAATGTTGCTTTACAATCCATCCACTCACCCCCACAAATTCTTTTAAATAAGAGTTTGCTCATACTCTCATGAATATTCAGAGAGTAAAGCAGGGCGCAAGCATCACTTTTTACAACGGTCTGTACATGATTTTTCTCGGGATATTTTTTGTTTTTTTTGCCAACTTCAACATGAAAAATAATTTTAACGGTATTGACCAACTCTGGGGATTTTTTCTCAAATACAATGCAGACATATCCTATCTATTTGTATTGTTCAACATCCTCATCGGGATTTTTCTGATTGCAAGCGGTATTTTTATTATGTATCTCTCCGATTTTATTTACAAAAGAAAGGAAAAATTCACCTGGGTCGTCCTCTTCCTGTCAGGAATCATCGGATGGGCAGGACTACTCACTGTTTTTATCCTGATGAAAAACATTATTCTTATCATCCTGACCTTCATCGGATGGGCAGGCTTTGTATTCGGCATGCTGCTTCCCATCAAATACTATCTGGAAAAAGAGTATAGAGAGTACTAATTTCCTCCTTTTTCAAAACAGCAAGATTTTTAAATAAGATTTTTAATCTAATAAGAGGTTAAAGGCATATGTCAAATAAAGAAAATCCTAGATTTTCTAATTTGCCATTTTACAAATAAAATGTCAAAAGTAAGAATCAAATTAAAAAGCATGAACATCGATGATCTGAATAAGATTTGTTTTCAGATCAAGGACATAGCAGGACGCTTAGGTATTCCTATCAGCGGGCCAGTGCCTCTTCCGACAAAAAAACTGAAAATCACAACACGAAAATCCCCCTGTGGCAACGGAACTGCAACCTTTGATAATTTCGAGATGCGGATTCATTCACGGGTTATAGACCTTCCTGCAGACGACCGCGTGCTTCACTCAGTCATGCGACTATATGTTCCGAGAAATATTAACATTAAAATTGAGATGAAGGATTGATATGAATACAGAGCTAGCATACACAACTACTGATTTGTTTATTGATTTAAGAGGATATAATCCGCAGGTATACGACATACCGCAAGATCCGTCACAAAGAGCAGAGATAGTGCCATTAGAAAGATTAAGCAGATTAGAACAGGCAAACCTTCCTTTGAAGTATCTACCATTTGAGATACTCCATCAAAAATGGAACGGCGGATGGTTTCCAAAAGACATAACAACCTTAGAAGGGCAAACTCTGGCAAGAATAGAAGCAAAAACTCCTGATAAAAAACTAATCATCCAACTAACCCCTGCCGGCCGTGAATATTTAACAGACTAATTCACCACATTTAGTTTTATCCCAAAAGGATTTCCCGTCGTATCGATATTTTTTATCATCTCTTTGTTTTCCTTAAACTCTTGTTTTTGTAATACCAACACTTTTCGTGCTTTGGTGAACGCATCACATAATTTTAATTCAACAGGACAATTTTCCTCGCATGCCTTGCACAACGTGCACTTATATACAATCTTTTCAAAAAAACCCTCGTCAAGCATAATCGTCATGCCACGTGGAGAATACTGCTCTTTTCGCACATCACGCAAGACAGGACAAAAATTATTGCATCGTCCGCAACTGATGCATTTGTCAGTTATCTCTTTTATTTCTTGCTTCAGATTAAATTCTTCAACACTCATTTTTTCTCCTCCTTTTTCTCAGGTTTCTTGATAGTATTGTTCATGATGCTGTTTATCAGGTCCTGCTCACGTTTATTTGTCTGACTGGAAGGTTTTCTCTCAAGATTATCCGCGACAGTAATTTTCCCGCTCGGTTCACCAGCTGCACGTCGATTAAACATGATATTGCGTATTGCCTCTAATTCTGCGGGAGAAGTTTTCCTTTCAGCAGGTTTTTCAAAATCTTTTCCTCCCAACAAATTATTATTATTATTATTATTATTCGCTTCAGCAAATACCGATTTTACCTCACTTTGTATATTTGACTCAGCGACAAGATTTTCCTGTTCAGGCTTTATCTCTGTTTTAACTGCGATGAATTTATCGACAGCAACCGTTTCTTTCTTTTCTTCAGTAGTACCCTCTCTATCAATTTTTTTTATTTCTTCCTGCGGTATCTCCGGAACGTAATCAAACAGCTTTCCTTTGTTCATTTTTCCGATAGGATCATGTCTTTTTTTGATTCTTAAAAAAATCTTCTTCTCCAGATCATCCAAAAGATATTTTCTTTTGATTCCAATCGGGTAGCGTCCTTTTTTCCCTCCGGATTTTATGTTGAGATTGATAACCGTCTTTACTTTTTCTATTTCACTGTCGGTAAAAAAAGAATTGATGATTCCCATGCCCAGATCACCGATAAACGGAACGCTCAACCCTTCAAGAGATAATGCATATTCCTTTATTTTATCAAAAAATAATTTCACATCCTCGCTTTGATAATAGTTGTTTTTATGAAGATAATAATATTCTTTTTTTATCATGTCAATCAGCGTGTGCAATCCCTCTCCCTGTATTTTTCCGCGACCAGAATTAAAGAAAACAATCACGTGATATTTTTCGGGAAAGCCAATGAGGGTGGAAACTTTTTTTGAATAAAATTTTAACATGATAACTTCAGGATCTGCCTTAAGCCGACGTGCGGTGGCGATAATTTCATCAAGATTGTCTGACTGCAGAATGGAAGCAGTGGGTTCTATAAGAGGAACATATTTTAATGAAGCATTGACAATGACACCGGTCGTGCCTTCCATGCCGCAGGCTTCTGCAAGGTCAGCCTTGCCCGCACTAATAAGTCCGCCTTTACCATCGACAAATTCTATCTTCTCCACCCAGTCTTTCATTGCTCCATAACGCATGCTTTTTTCTCCAATACAATTGACTGCAATCATACTGCCGATAGTGGACTGTTCATTAAAGCAGATAGGAAATTCCATCCTCATCTGTTTTAGTCGTTCGTTGAGTTCTTTAAGAGTAATGCCTGCTTCAACCTGTACGATTTTTTTAGTCGTATCAACCGAGATCAGTTTATTCAGACCCCTCATCTCAATAAGAGCTGCATTATCAGCATGCGCTCCCCCAACAAAAGTAGTTCCGCTGCCGCGCGGCACAATTGATTCGTGCCCTCGAATGATTTTCTGGATTTCTTCTTTTGTGGTCGGATAGAAAATGTTCAGCGGCTTTCCTTTCATCCGTGAAGCATCAATAGTATAGCAAATTTCTTCTTTATTCATTTTCTGTGATCACCTCAGTCAGCTTGTTATCTTCAATGATGTTATTTTCATTACTTATTTCTTCAATCTGCTCTTGCACCGTAATACCAAGAGCACGTGCAAGAACATGCGACAATTCAAGAACCGTAACACCTGCTTTTTCACTCTGTTTTTGTAAGAGATTATAATTATCAAAACTACAGACGACCATTTTTGTGACTCCAATGCGTTTTGCCTGCAACAATCGCTCACGCGCCAAGTTATCCGCAAGCTCTGGATCAACAAACGTCAAGCCACCACAACTACCACAGCAGAAACTGTTTTCTTTTGTATTATCCATCTCGCGTAGGTCATATCCTAATAATTTTAAAATCGCGCGTGGCTCTTCATAAACTTTGCAGTATCGCCCCAAATAACAATTATCATGGTAGGTTATCGTCTCTCTCGCAGAAACTTTCACCAGCGACGGGCGCTTCTCCAGTTTTTTCAAAAGTATTTCCCAGATATTTTCAACAGGAATATCCCAGTCAGGGATTAATTGTTTATATGTTTGCGCGAGCATCTTATAACATTCAGGAGAATTGGTGATTATCTTTGTAACCTTCTGACCCTTTAAAAAATCAAAATTATCTCGTGCAATCGTGCGCGCAGTCTGTTCATACCCTGCTTCCCATGCCTCCCGTCCTGAAAATAATTGTTTTTCCAGAAGTTTCACCGGAATGCCAAGTGCTGCAAATATCTTCAGATATAATTCATACCCTTCCCGATGCTTCAATAATGTCGTGCTATCAGGCATATAGACAGCATCATTCCGTGCAAATAATGAAAATAACCCCATTTTTATGAATAATAAAACAAACTTCAGGAATTTAAAAAGAATATGTTGATTGCGATGATTATAATGGAGTATATGTTTTGTTATTTTCTTCGAGCAGAAAGATAAAGAAAGAAAATCCCGAGGATAAATGATAAAATTCCTAAACTGTTAATGCTACGAGGTGAAAAATCAATAATAGTATAGCCGGTAAAAGATGAAGAAAGAAAAAATAAACTTGCCAAAATAGAAACGATACCTAAGGGCAAAAAAAGATGAGCAAGTTGTTCAAGACCGCCTTCCTTTTTCTCAAAATGAGTTTTATCCTCGGATAATTGATAACCGTGTGCGGGAACGAAACGATATTTGAGTTTGAAAGTATCTTCAAGTGTATTAAGAGCAGAGTAATAATTTTTAGGATAATTTTCATTATCACTGTTCTTAAGATGCGCATCTAATACACTCATTTTTATCTCATAATATGCAAGAAGACTGGAACGTTTTTTATCTCTAAGTTTACGAAAAGAGGGAGTTTTTTTAGTTTTTCTCATAATAAGATAACCTTTTACTTCCCCTGTTTCTTTATCTGTCTGAGCTATCCACATATTTTTCATGTCATCATTAGAAAGAAATTTTCCAAAATCTAGATTACTCGGAACAACAGGATAACCTGGGTGCGTGTGTATATCCGAATATCCCTTTTTCTTTTTTTCTGCATTCTTTTCCAAAGCCTCAAGATTATCTCCCACGCTTTGTTCTGTGCGATCACTATCTGCCTGAAACATCTCTTCTCCCTTAAATTTAAGATATCCGGACTCCAAATGCGGGTCTTTAACACTTTCAATAATATCTTTCGGACTTCTCTTTTTTTTCATGTTATGAATTACCTAATTCTTTTTTTATGGCTTCAAATAATGGATAAAAACATGCTTTTGCAATCGACACAGCATCTTCTGCTTCAGCTTGAGAAGGAATATATCCATAATAATTAATATTATGGCGCAACTTTCTTAAAGTATCAATTAACACAACGGGGCGTTTCGTTTTTACAGGGATACTTTCAAGTTCCCTTATTTGTTCGATATGATCTTCAGAACTAAAACCTTTTGAGATTAATCGAGCATCCCCCAGCATACGAAAACATTCATATATGTTTCTTATAACATTGAAAGAAGATTCTTCGGTTATCGACAATGTAAGCGTATACTTTAATTCCTTTTCAGCAGCGTGTAAAATACTAAGGGCATTTTTCTTATCAGGGTGTTTTGTCCTTATCACGGTCTCACCTCAAGAAATCCATCTAGAGCTATTCCATTAGCAATATTTGCAAATAGATTGAGATCTATTTTATTTCTTGAAAATATATGTACATTAACCGGAACGTTTTTTCTGTATCCAAGCTGTTCTATAATTCCCAAACGATGTATCTGAAGTTCCTGATTACCAACAATTTCAACAGCGATATCTATATCACTTTCTTCAATGTCAACCCCCCATCGATAGCTCCCAAATAAGATAACCGCTCGTGCTCCAGGAACTGCTTTGTATACAGCATCTAATATTCCTGATTCGTAAATAAGTGAAAGATTTATCGGAATCTTTTTTGTTTTAAAAAAAGGATGCTCTTGATTTGCTTGCAATAGCCATGCTTTTCCGATTATTTCCCTTTGCAAAAAGCGTATGCTCATAAGATATTCCACTGCCTTTTTAGTAGATGTTTTTGAAGAGCCAATTGAAGAGGATAAATCGTTTAATCCTATTTTGCTCTTAGGATAATTGAAGAACCATTGCCAACACCGTGATACGGCTACTTCTATATCCTCAACTTTTATTCCTTTTAATACGTTTTTATTATTCTTCATATAAATGAACAGCATCAAAACTATATAAGCTTTTTCAATACCATATAGTTCTAAAATAGCTTAAGTGAACATTATCAGAACCATGCCTTCTGCCAACGGTTTTATTCAACGCCTCTGCTGGATCAGAAAATACATTTTCTGATTCCTCAAAAGTAAACCTTTCTTCAGTGAAACGAATCTACAAACTTGTTTGTATCTAGCCCGATATCCCCAAGATAATCGGACTTTCAGTCCGATGAACGCCTCTGCTGGGAATCGAACCCAGGAGCCCAAAGGGCCAAGATTTCCAATCTTGTGCACTACCACTATGCGACAAAGGCACAACACATTCATTCTAATTGATTTTATTAATCTTCCCTCTCAAGAAATTTTTTTCCTAAATCCATACGGGCAATGCGTGCATCCTGATTCGCAGCAATATCCTCGTTTCAATAAATATTTCTCAGTGAACACCATCAGTCCTTCATCGTTGAAATAGTAATCTCCTGGTTCAAGCTTTTCTGCCATAGAATCAATAAGAGAAAGAATTAATAAGAATTTGCATGGGAGAGCATTCAACAAAATCCTCCGCTCACCTATATAAAAATCAAAACAAAAAATACGAAAATAAAAAAACAAAAATAAAATTAAGCACTTACAATTCTACAGCATCGCGCAGTGACTTCAGCACTTCCGCCATATTCTCCAATACAGCGATTCTGATCTCTCATGCGCTGTTCATTGCCGTATCCATCTGCGCCAGCACTATTACAGCCAGTTAAAACCCATCCGCCATTGTCCTGTCTACAGGTCAAAGCAGGAGCTCCATGTTCACCGCTATATAACACGTCAAGGGTAAACACATCTTCAAAATTATAATCCACGCCTGATGTTGCCTTAAATGCACCCCTTTTTAACTCGTGAGCCAAATACGCTTCATCAGCAAATCCCGTTACGCATTCAAGTTCAACTGCACCAGTAGTAGTACCTCCATCGGTACCACCTCCACTTGTTGGTTGTTCACAGCTGTCTCCGTCCCACGTTGTTCCACTCGGACATTCACAGA
>JBDKJQ010000048.1:0-13180 GCA_039796495.1 archaeon
GCGCCTTGTTCATTCTCCTTTTTCGTTTATTGCACGCTTTCATGGAAAATTGCCGGAGAAATTGAAGGTGAGCTATTGGTTTAGCTAATAATATTTATAAATACGATTTTCCAGCAAGTACTTATGACAGTCGTGCCTTATCCTATCATCGGTAAGTGGATGCATTATGCAATATTATTACATAGCGATAGTCCGGATAAAAAAGATCATCATGATATTGTATTGGAAATTGTTGAAGGGAACTCTCTTGAAGAACCTCATCTAGATAAGTTAGAGACATTTCAGATAGATTTAGAGGGGACTAGAATAATGGTTGAGCCGCAAGATCTTATCAGAAGGAAATATTTGACGTACGAAGGACCTATGAGTAATAATAGAGGAATAGTGAAAAGAGTTGATGAAGGACTATATAGAATTTTAGATGATGATTCGCTTGAGTTTGATGGAAACATATTACACGGGAGATATCGGTTTGAAGGAGAGGAAGTACTACAGTTAGTAAAAGTTTCTTAATCAACACAAATCTTTATAATATATCTTTTTTATTCATACCAAAAGATGAAATACACGTTAATTATTCCGCTTGCACCTGAACGAGATGCGCCTATTCTTGAGTGCATCAAAAAACTGGATTATCCCCGGAATAAATTCCATGTCGTTGTCATAAAAGGGGGAAATCCGTCCATGAATCGGAACAAAGGTATTGCACAAGCACGCGGCGAGTATGTAGTTTTTTTAGATGATGATGCAATTATCAAAGAGGATTATTTGAAGAAGATAGATTCTTTTTTAGAAACGCATCCTGCTATTGATGTTGTTGGCGGACCGCAATTAACCCCGGATGAGGATGACTTTTTTGCACGGATTTCTGGCTATGCTCTCTCAAGCAGATTCGGCGCCTGGAAACTTGCAAATCGCTATGATTTAATGAAAGAACATCTTGATGCAGATGAGACTGCACTTACATCAGCAAACTTAGTGTGCAAGAAAAAAGTTGTTGATCGTGTGAAGTTTGATGAAACGCTTTTTCCCGGAGAAGATCCAAAGTTCATTGAAGATGTAAAAAAGGCTGGTTTTCGTGTTGCGTATACTCCGACATTTATTTTGTATCACAAACGTCGGCCTACATTTCGATTACTGATTAAACAAATATTTAATTATGGAAAAGTGCGACCAGCGAAAGAATCGTTTTTTCAAACTTTGCAAAAGCCTTTTTTCCTTGTTCCGAGTTTGTTCTGCTTGTATCTTGTGTTTTTGATTGGATTTGCTATTACTCGTCCTTCCATTAGTGGAAATGTGATTGGAGCTGTTTTGAACACGAATGTCTTGCTTATTCCTCTTCTTGCCTATCTTGTATTGATTGTTTCTTTTACGTTGTATGATTCATTGAAACATGCTGATGCGCGAGGAATTTTTGTTCTGCCGTTTTTGTATCCGACGATTCATATCAGTTACGGCATTGGCATGTTGTGGGGATATGTGAAGAAGTTGTTTTGAAAGTTTTATAAGTACCTCTTTTCTTCTTTTGTATGGATCTTGCATCACGAGTCAGACAGCAGAGCAATAAGAAGTATTCAAGTCCTTTGAATAATAGTGCTGAGACACGTCGCCCTGAAGAGAGAAGTGTGGAACTGCCTGTTATCGATAAAAAACAATGGATTCCGTTTTATGGTGCATTCAGAGCTTTTGCCGATGAGCGAGAACGCAAGCCTTCAATTGTGTCAGAACATGATTTCCTTCTTTATATGACGGGGTTATCGCTCCATGCAGCATACGTTGGGGGAAGCATTGCAGGAATTTCTTACCTGATTTATGAACTGACTCATTAGGTTTATAAAAACTCTTTTCTTAACATGAAAAAGAGATGCCGTACACAACAACACACGTTTTGGCTGGAATAATCCTTATAGAATTATTCAGAGACTTTTTTATCAAAGATGCTCGGAAATTTCCGCGTTATTACATTCTGATTATGGCAATTGCGTCGGTGTTTCCTGATTTTGAGTATATCTTTCAGGTTCCGTATCTGCATCGCGCATTTTTGCACTCTCTGTTTTTGCCGTTATTATTTTTTGTTTTAGGAATAGTTAGCTATGTCTTCCATATCAAAAATAATCAGACAGGAAAAAAACACCTGAAAATTCCTATTATCTTTTTTATCTTGGCTGTGGGAAGCCTGCTTCATATCTTTCTGGATGTTTTTTTAAGAGATGGTGCAATATTGTTTTACCCGTTTTCTGAGCGGATGATCGGTTTTAATCTTATTTCATATATCCCTATTCCGCAATCAGTCACCTTAATTGGCCTTGACACTCTCTTATTATTTTTCTGGATCTTCTGGATGGAGTTTAAACTGAAAGTGAAAAATTATTTTTGATAAGATTACAAAAAATTTTCTGAGAGGCTTTTAATAGTGATCAAACTATGTTTTCTTATGCTAAGGGAAAATATTTTTAAGGATCTTCTTTGTTATTCTGCCCTTGTCGCGACGGTTTTTACGGTGTCTCATATTCATGATTTTTACAAGCATCATTACACGACGAGGAAAAATCTCCCCCTTCATCTACCTCGGTTCTCGATAAAGGATTAGAGAAACATTTCATTGATCCCCAAGGTGATGAGAGATACCGGATGAAAGACGTTTCTGAATGGGAAATCTTAAATAATTTCTGAAAAGATTTTAATAGTATTCTTAATTGAGAAATGCATGAAAAAAGTGGTTTATGAAACGCTGAGAGACATTGGATATGCTACTCTTTCCGTTGCGCTATTGTATGCACACTCAATCAGTTCGTATATTCTCCCTGAGCAAAGAATTGATTTTGCCCATTATCAGCATAGTTCAAAACCCTTAAGCAAACTGCTCAAAAAAGTTGAAGAGTAATTTCTATAGATTTAAATTATAAATTGACCAATTTTTATTTTTCAACACTGCCTGAGGATCATATACTCCTTTTTCTGCGCCCACCAGACTCATATTGGGTTTTCCAACACCCTTGCTTTCCAATAAGTAATCTGAGTTTACAAAATAACCTACATCGGGAACCGGGCTTTGATCAACTCTTATAAAAGTCGAGCCAGGAATCAGAAATCCCCGATCTCTTATGATAAAAAAATATTCTGGTCCGTGAAAAAGATTATCTGCAGTTGTTCCATCATGTTCTCTTAAATAGTTTTCCAGTTCTCCTCTGAGTTGTGGAGAATAGGGTTTGAATAGATCCTCAAAGCTCATTTTTTTCAAAGGTTATTTCCCTTATAATATCTACGGTGATTCACTATTTATGATATGGCAAAAAAATCCCGACATCTTTATAAACTATTGTTAATTTTAGCTTTCGGGAGAAAAATAGGTATGAAAATTAAAAAATTTAAAATTTTTAACTCTTCATTTTTCCTGAGAGGAACTAAAAAATGAAGATTATTGTAGGATTTCCGCCGACGCAAAGTCCTTTAGGGACGCCGCTTTTAAGCCAAAACAGACAATTTCAGTATTTTGAGAAGCCGACATTTTTGTATCCAGTAGTACTTGGAACTGCGGCAACCATGGCAAAAAAAGCAGGGCATGACGTGCGATGGGAAGATGCGATTGCACAGGACATGGATTGGAAAGAGTTTGATGACATGCTTGCCCGAGAAAAAGCTGACGTATTCTTTTTTGAAACAAAAGCACCAGTGGTTAAGAAACATTGGGAAGCAATTAAGCATATGAAAGAAAAATTTCCAGATATACAAATTGTTATTTGTGGTGATCATGTCAGCTATGTTCCGGGCGAAACATTTGATCATTCTCCGGTTGATTATGTTATTAACGGAGGGTATTTTGATTTTGCATTTATGGAGTTAGTTGACTGGCTTGCTTCTGGCAAAAAGGGAGCTGTTCCGAACGGGATTTGGTATCGCGATAAAAAAGGAGAGATTGTTAAAAACGGACGATATGCATTACAGAAAAATTTAGATGAAGCACCGTTTCCTGATAGGACCCTTACTAAATATATGAATTATCAGGATGAATTTAATTTGAAAGGACGGCCACAATTTTATATCATGTCAGCACGAGATTGTGCATGGGGAAAATGCACGTTTTGTGTGTGGGATCATGCATTATATCCGAAAGGCTCGTACAAACAAAGAACACCTGAAAATACTTTTGCAGAAGTAAAAAATCTTGTTGATACGCATGGCGCGAGAGAAATTTTTGACGATGCGGGAACAATTCCTCCTGGGATCTGGCTGAAAAAATTTTGTGAATTAATGATTGACTCTGGCTACAATAAAAAAGTCATGTACTCCTGTAATATGCGATTTGGTTGGGTCGATGCGTCGATGTATAAACTCATGAAGCAAGCAGGATTTCGATTACTCAAATATGGACTTGAATCAGGATGCCAAAAAACCATCGACAAATTAGATAAGGGCACTGATGTCACGAAAGTTCATCAGCATTGCAAAGACGCGAAAGATGCTGGTTTAACTGTTCATATCACGATGATGGTCGGCTATCCCTGGGAAACAAAAAAAGATGCTATGGAAACGTTTAGACTCGCAAAATCATTAATGATCAAAGGACTTGTGGACATTCATCAGTCGACGGTTGTCATGCCGTATCCGGGAACGCCTTTGTATGAAGAAGCTGCACGCGAAGGGTGGTTGCGTTTTGAAAAAACGGATTATGAAAAACTTGCAATGGATCAGCCAGCGCTCAAAAATATTGAAATGCAACCTGAAGAAATTCAAGGGCTATGCAAAATGAATTACAAAATTTATCTTGATCCACGTTACATGTTGCAGCATGCAAAAAGCAGAATCAAAAGCTGGGAAGATATTGTCTACACCTTTGAAGGATTCACGTCGGTGATTGGCCACATGAAAGATTTCAGTAGACGGCCTGAAGTACAGAGAAATAAAAGTGAATTATTAACGCACGAGCAAGTTGCACGCATGCATGCAAATCTGCACAATCCACGGCAGGATTTAGTTGCAGTGAAAGAAGGCACTACTCAACCGATTCCGTATATTCATATGGAAGAAGTTAAAGTGCCGATGATGAAGGCGGTGTGATTATAATTTTAATTATTAATATTCCCTTCAAATAGATTTCTTTCATAATCTCTTAAAGTCATATGTGAAGGTTTATTTCTTCTTAACAATAAGATATAATCTTCGTAAATTTGAGGGTTTTTCGTATAATTCTTCAGCCATTCTTCTTTACGTAAGCATCTGATGACTCGTGTGTCTATTATAGCATATTTATCGGGGAACCTCATAGCTAATATTGTAGATGCTATGGGGATAGCGACTCCGTCAAGCTCAAGCAATTTGGTTATAGCTTCTTTTATTTTGTCTTTCTCTGCTAACGTAAAAGCATCAGAGGTTATTTTATTTACATGTTCCTCTTTTTCAATTGTCAAATTTCTAAGCTTAAAGTTTCTTATTCGTAAAAAATCATTATGAGTTAGGTGCTTTTTATCTTTAATCTCATTAGAAATTTTATCGAACTCATTTTTGTACCATATTAATTTTTCCTTTCTATTCATTTTCTTCTCCTTCACCTTATGCGCGGAACGTGATCGCGCAGTGGTATGACTTTCTTAAAATCCTAGTTTTCAGCCGCATTCAATAGACATTTTATCTTTCCCCGTCCTTACACCGTACGCTAATTTCAATGTCCAGCTCAACCATGAAACTGGATTTTCATAATGACAATTGTTTTTTATTTCAGATTCTTTTACTATTTTTCCTAAACTTTTTACAAATTTTTCTTCTGAAGAGGGGTCTAGTAATTGTGCGTCGAATTCAAAATTGGAAATGCCGGCATCTTCTATTCTATGTCCGTCGGAAGTTGCTATCCAGTTTTTACGATTTAATTCAGCCCATGCCTGAGCCTGAGTGTTTAATCCTCGCCCGTACTTTCCGAAGGGTAAAATTAATTGTGAATTATGACCTTCAACTGCGTCAATATATTTCAAAAATCTTTCCAGATTTTTTATTCCCATGCCTCCATGCGCGGTACAGAATGCGTGTTCTGCTATTCCTATCAATCCTCTATCATGCACGAGATTGATAGTACATTCGAGTGGCTGATGATTAGGAATTTGATTTGTTCCGACAACTAAATAATCTACCATTCCTTTTTTTGTTAAACCTTCGGTTTGTGTAACACCTTTTTCTTTTGTTCTTACTGTTTGTCCACTTACTAAAAATAGTTCTTCGCTGTCTTTAATGGTATGTCGTGTTACTATAGCGATGTTCTTTCCCAATAAGCCATATTCATAACCATGAGGCAAAGCTCTTGCATAATTTTCTTTCAGCCAGTTAAATCGATCGTGAATTGAATTAAGAGGAATTTCATCTTCGTCACTTGTTATAGCACATAGTCCTATTTTTCTTTTAAAACATGCGTCTGCAATTTCTCTCAGAAGATTTTTTCGTTCATATCCTTGTACTTTCAACCAATAAGGCTGAAACCCAATTGGCCCGTGATAATGCAAGTCTGCTTTGATTGTTTCTTTTTTCATTCTTCCTCGACAAATCCTACAAGTTCTTCAATTCTCTGCAGAGAAATAATTGATTCGTCTTGAGAATAGATTGTTATTTTATCTTTTTTTTCCTGACCCCGATCATATTCACGAAAACAATGAACGAATGCTACTTCTCTTCGTTTTGGAAAAAATAGTTTTTGGATAACCTTTCCTTCCCTTATTACCTGATATATCTGCGCCCATTCCTGCCTGAGTGCACTTTCTCCTGAGGGGAACGATCTGCCGTAGTTTATTGAAAATCTTATGCTTGCATTTTTTGTCTGAACAGAGTCCAGCAAGATATCTGCGCATACAGAAAAATCTATTTTGTACGGAGTTAGGTATTCAACTCTGTCTTCAATAATGTGAACCATTCCAATCAAGAAAGAATTGTTTTATAAAGACTATTGTATGAAAAAATATCTTTTAATTTCCCGCGAATTTTAAAATTTCAGGACTACCTTTGACTGTTTTCTGTATGCCTTTGAATGTTTTTAATTTTTTTAATCGATGTATAACAAAGCTCGATCTGAGATAAATTTGTATAACAATCTTTATAACATTCATTTATTTCCTTTGGTTTAGGTATGGAAGAAAATTCTGATAAGGAAGATAGCGATGTAAAAAGTCTCGGTAGATATGATGCCAAGGGCTTTAAAGAAATAACGATGGAAAAACCGTGCGAGATTGATGCGACCGGCATTTTACGACCCTGGCGGATGGATCTGAAGGGGTATTTTTTGATACGGGCAAATCATGACCTTAATAAAGTTGAGGCGGCGTTTTGCGACCTGAAAGAAAATAAAGTGCGCATTATTATTCGCGGAGATAATCCCGTTGAAGTGTATACTGCAATTCTCAAAGAAGATTTGATCTCCATGCTTGATCATGCAGCTGATGTCGGTGTTGAACTTGAGAAAGCATATGTAGCTTTGAAAACAGGGAAAAAATATACGCAGGATAAAGTTGATTTGGAAGATAATTAATACATGAATATAATCAACTGCCATTATTTTTATAAACAAATTATTTGTTAATTTCTATGGATCAGCCACAAGTAAAATTTGATCAAGGTTGGGTTGCAAAACGTCCTCCAGAAGGACCTTTTCTCTTTCACAGTTATGAGCATGTTGCACGCATCGCTTCCCGCGCGTTAGGAAAGAACGGTATTGTCGGAATTTTAAATGCCAGACCTACTGCCCGCCAGCCAGACCCTGAATATAGATATGAGGAATTTTTTGATGCTGCACAAAAATCAGGTATTACCTTAAAAATAATAGATGATGGAAGAGCATTCTATGACTGTTATCACCAAATTTATTTTATGAAAGAGCAGAAGATAAGCACCGATTTTCAGGGAGTTCCGGTTGTATTTCTTGCAACTAATCTTCCTTTGGGGAAAAATCTAGATGCTCATAGTGGAGACCAAATATTAGAGGATGTCTACAAAAATAAATGTATTCTTGGGGTTGCAGTTCCTCTCTGTATTAGAAGTCTTGATGATGCTTTAGAAGTTAAGCCTGATTTGCTGCATCATCTTGATTTTATGATGACGTATATTGGAAGTGCTGCACCTCGTTTTACTAATGCACCTTCAGAAAGATTTTATACCGAAAATGCCGATGGAATTGATTTTGTCCATCCTTATTCGAATACATCACATACGGTCGGAGCTTTGGCTGGAAGCTGGAATCACAGAACACCAAAAAGTTTTTTAGGAAGATTATGGAGCGGTTTGGGAGGTTTTAAACAAACTTTGGGAAGTAGCTATTCGGTTATATCTGAACCCTCGTCTGATAATTATTTTAATGACCTCAGAAGTGCTGTCCAAGACGCTCGGTTAAGTGAACAAAAGAGAAAACCAATTATTGCGGAATCTATTCGATCGCAGTTTTCAATACATGTCTGGGATAAGACCAGACTTCCCCATTTCAGATAATTATTTTCCATCATAAAAACCTTTTTAACAGGACTTATTCTTGTTGAATAACTGAATGATGCCATGAAAATCTGGAAAAAGATAAAAGAAAAAAAGGTATATGATGGTTATAGAAAAATAATCAGAAAAACATTTCTCTTGCCAAATGGTCTGGAAAGAGATTTTGATATTGTTAGTGGGGAACATGCTGTGGGTGTGGTTGCTCTTACACCTCGCAAGGAGGTTTTACTTGTCCAACAATTTAGACCAGGCACTGAACAAATTTATGATGAGCTTCCTGCAGGTATAATAGAAAAAGACGAAGAACCTTTAGCTGCCGCCAAAAGAGAGCTCCTTGAAGAGACCGGCTATACGGGAGATTTTGAATTTGTTGCTGCTTGTGTTGATGACGCCTATCGATCTACCATACGTTATTGTTTCGTTGCAAAAAATTGCCATAAGATTAAAGAACCTCAGCAGGATGAAACTGAGTTTATTGATATTATTACTAAAACACTTGAAGAATTTAAATCTCAGATACGATCTGGTAAATTAACTGATGTGGAATTGGCTTATTTGGGATTAGATTATCTAAAATTATTGAGCTAACATGGGCAAGTACACTATTTATGACGGAAAAATTGACGATTATCTTGAGAAGCACTATTTTAACAAGATTGTTGAAAGCTTCAAACAAGATGTTGCTGCAATGAATCACACGCTTATTGCAATCATTTTATTCGGTGGATTTGGGAAAGGAGAAGGGAGTGTTCAGATCATTGATGGAAGGCCGGTGCCGTATAATGATTTTGACTTTTATATTGTGACGGAAAGAAAATTAAGTGAAGAACAATTGGATGTTATTTCTCATCATGCTTCTGAGGCGATTGGCATGGGAGGACTAGAGGTCGCGTATTTTCCTACTGATCAGTATGATTCAAAAAAGTTTTTTCATGTTGACGTACGCTGTATTCCCTTCCCTTCATTGAAAACATTAATGAAAACACAGCGTTATTACGAACTAAAATATAAAAGCATTATTATCGATGGGGATGCTACTGTTTTGGGCGAGATTCCTGCGATTCAGCCAGAGGATATTTCTCTTTCTGAAGGCTTGCGAAATTTATTCAATAAATTGCATACGATGCTACTTGGCCTGCGCGAGGAGTATACTGAGGAACAAAAGAAAATAAAAATTTTCTGGAGCTATAAGACCTATTTGTCAATAGCAGAGTCATTATTAATTCTTGACAGGAAATTTGCTCCTTCTGCATTTGAGAGAAACAAACTTTTTTACGACATTTATGATACAGATTTTCCCGATTTGCATGCACATATTCCTTCGTTACCGCTGAAAGTCAATAAAGCCACCCAATTTAAATTAAAACTTGATTTTCGTGTGGATCATGAACGATTATGGAAAGAATCACTTTCTGATATACTGACTGTTTTTGAATATTATATAAAAAATATTTCTGAAAGCAAAACCGTTGCTGAAGCGCTGAAAAATAAACTGCCGTATACTTATTTTAAGCCGTACCTGCAGGAAAAAATCGGCTTTAATTTTTTTCCCGCGCAATATCTTTTGAATGTAGGATATGCACAGGTGTTGATGAAAAAAGATTCATTATTTATCCGACCGTTATTTCAATGGAGAGATGTAGGACTCAAAATAATTCTTCCACTATATTACCTTTTGAAGTATCAGCTTGAACAGCATGAAGAGAGACGCGCATATTTTTTAGAGCGAGCATATAAGGAATTAAAATGCGTTATCAGTGTCGAGAAAAAAGAATTTTGGCATTTGCGGGAGCGGGCTTTGAAGGCGTTTGGGATGTATTATCAGCAGAGGCTGCTGTAGGATTAATTAGTAAATTATTTTAAGTTAATGATTATTAGATATATATGAAAAATGTATGGAGAGGATGGATAATTGATAAAAGCCTTCATGATTTATCTGTTCTTGCATTAATGAACGTCATTAAGTCACATGAGGAAAGAAATAGCCAAGGCTCTCAATTACAGATATGGAACCTGCGTACTGTTGAAATAGATGATGAAGAAATAAAAAATATCTCGAACATTATAGAAAAAAATATTAAAAAGGGATACTATGCGCATTTCACCAATGGAAAAAGATTATTGATTATTTTTTCTGAAAAATCATTTATAATAAAAGTAGATAAAGTAGGAAAAGATAAAGGAAACGGCATAACTTCTTTTGTTGCAGCTTCTCATGATAAAAAATTATGGAAAACTGCATTTGAATATGGAACTGAAAAAGGAAAGGTTGATTCGCGGTATTTACTTGACGTACATTGATGCTAGATTTCTTCCTTCTTTTTGATGCCGAGTTCATTATTCAGTTGTGTTATCTGATCGCGCAACGCGATGGCTCTCTCAAAGTCCAATTCATCTGCCACCTGTCTCATTTCTTTTTCCAGCTGCGGAATTAATCTCTCTTTTTCTTTATTGGGAATATGTTTTGTATCCTGCACAACAACCATTGCCTCTTCAATCGGTTTTATAATTGTCTTTGGAGTGATATTATTTTTTTTGTTGTAAGCAATCTGAATTTCACGACGGCGATTTGTCTCTGCAATTGCCTGATTCATGGACTCTGTTTTTTTATTGGCGTAGAGAATGACACGTGCACGGACATTTCTGGCTGCGCGGCCGATAATCTGAATCAGACTTTGCTGATCACGTAAAAATCCTTCCTTGTCGCTATCGAGAATGACGACCAGGCCTATCTCCGGTATATCGATTCCTTCCCTCAGCAGGTTAATGCCGACGAGTACATCAAATTTTTTCAGGCGCAATTGTCGAAGGATTTCTGTCCGCTGAAGTGCTTTCACTTCTGCATGCAGGTAACGAGTTTTAATTCCCTGCGAAGCAAAGTAATCTGCAATTTCTTCTGCCAGTTTTTTGGTGAGCGCGGTGACTAATACTCTATCGCCGTTTGCAATTGTTTTTTTAATCTCCTCTATTGCATGTTTCATTTGGTTTTTTGCCGAATGTATTTCAACAGGAGGATCTATTAGGCCTGTCGGGCGAATGATCTGCTCAACTATTTTTTCACTGTGCGCTTTTTCATAGTGTGCCGGTGTTGCACTGACAAAAACAGTCGGATTTTTTTTCATATAGTTTTCACATTCGTCAAAATGCAGCGGCCGATTATCGAGCGCGCTGGGAAGACGAAATCCAAAATCAATGAGTGTTTGCTTTCGCTGCCGATCTCCTTTGTACATGGCGTGCAATTGCGGAATGGTCTGATGACTTTCGTCAATAATAATCAAAAAATCTTCGCCAAAATAATCAAGAAGGCAGAACGGTTTTTCTCCTTCTTTTCTCTGATCAAAATGTCTTGAGTAATTCTCAATTCCTTTACAAAATCCAATTGTTTTCATCATCTCAATATCGTATTGTGTTCGCTGCTTGAGCCTATGGGATTCTATCATGCCGAGTTTTGGCAATTGTGTCTGCAGTTCTTGCTCAATGGCATGAATGGCGCGTTCCATATAACCTGGAGGAGTCACAAAATGGCGCGCGGGAAATAAAAAATAGTGGTCTAATTTCTGAAGTATTGACGATGTATTTTTTTCCGAAATACTCACTCTATCAATTTCATTTCCGAACAATTCAATTCTGAGAATGTCCTTTTCATAACCAGGGATAACATCGATCGTATCTCCTTTGACTCTGAATCGGCCTGGCAACAACTCTATATCGTTTCTTTCGTATTGCATATCAAGCAGCTGTGAGATTATTTGTGTACGACTTGTTTTTGATTTCTGTGCAATATCCATGCCCATCCCCAGAAAATTTTTCGGGTTTCCAATACCATAAATGCAAGACACTGATGCAATCACGATCACATCTTTTCGCTGCATCAGCGATGCGGTTGCGCTGAGGCGCAGGCGCTCAATGAGTGGATTAATCTGAGAATCTTTTTCGATGTACTGATCTTTTTGAGGTATATAAGATTCTGGTTGATAATAATCATAAAACGAGATAAAATATTCAACCCGATTATCGGGGAAGAATTCTTTAAATTCCCGATAGAGCTGTGCTGCGAGCGTTTTATTGTGCGCGATGACAAGGGTTGGTTTTTGCACTGCGGCAATTACATTGGCCATTGTAAATGTTTTTCCTGATCCGGTTACTCCCAGAAGCGTTTGCATGTTTAGGTTATTTTTTATACCGTCCACTAATTCTTTAATTGCCTGAGGCTGACTTCCTGCCGGCTTAAACGGTGCTTTTATTTTGAATTGATGGGACATGATTATGAAAAGCAAGTCAATTATTTATAAATATTTGGTGTAAGAATGTTAAAGTGGGTAATATGACTAATTTGAAAAGTGTTGTTGTGACGTTAATTCCAAAGACTTAAATCAAATATTTCTACAGAGCATTGATCTTTAGGCAGATTTATTCCACATTCTACCTTAGAGAATAATAGAATGTCTTTTAACTGAACAATACTCTCTTGATTACAATTATCACATGTGAAAAAAACATTTATTATACGAGGACCTGCACATACACCAATTTCTTTTTTATCCATTTGAAGCGAATTCACACAGATCTCTTCAAGTTGTTGATTTATGAAATCCATGTCTAAGTAAGTAAAAGTTCTTTCATGTTTTCCTAAATAACTTTTTCCCGTTAAGTAAAATTCTTTACTTTTATTACTTTCTCTAAATTGGTAATGTCCTTTTATATTAGCTGCTGTTGATTTTTT
>JBDKJQ010000049.1:0-7430 GCA_039796495.1 archaeon
ACTCAAAAAAAATTTATTTCCTCCACTTCACTTCAACGTCATCCGTCCGTTCGCGCGGATCAATGTCAATCTTTGAAAAGTCTTTCAGCATAACAAAAATCCCCGCACGAAACATGATTTCTCCCAAATACGCGATCATCCCTCCATTATCAACAAGAAATTCATATGCAGGGACAAAAAAGGTCGCCCCCCGTTCAGAACACATGACTCTGCACATGTCTTGCAGTCTCTTATTGCATCCAACCCCGCCACCGAGCACCAATTCTTTTTTCCCCGTATGAGCCATCGCACGCTCGCTCGCCTCAACAAGCATGGCAAACGCCGTCTCCTGCAAAGAAAACGCAAGATTTTCTTTCGTCTCTCCCTTGTCAAATTTCTGCTTCAAATTCGTCAATAATCCGCTGAACGCAACATCCATACCTTTAATCGTATACGGCAATTCAACAAAATTCCCACCAGAAGCCAGCATCTCAATTTTCGGCCCACCAGGAAATCCGAGACCAATATATCTCGCAAAATTGTCAATAAAATTTCCAATACCGATATCAAGCGTCTCTCCAAACACGCGATATTTTCCCGATGAGTACGCAATGATTTGTGTATTAGCCCCTGAAGCATATAACAAAACAGGATCACGAGCTCCCGTAATTCTGCCAATTTCCAAATGCGCAATACAATGATTAACAGGAACAAGGGGCACACCAAGTTTCCGCGCCTTTTCTTTTGCAAACAACATTCCTTCTTTCAGGCATGGAGCAAGTCCCGGCGCGTTCGAAACAGCAATAGCGGTAACTTTTTTCTCATCAAAGCCAGTAGCACTAAATGCTTTCTGCCACACATTTTCAGCAGCATCCCGATGATGCCGTGCAGCATCAAGAGGAATAATCCCTCCTTTCTCCGTTGTATATGCATCCCGAACATTACAAATAATTTTTCCTTGCTCAACAATGCCAACACCAAACGTGTGCGCTGTGCTTTCAATCCCAACAATCATGAAAAGAGAAGAAAAAAGATTTATTTAAACCTGTTCACACGATCCTTAGGAAGATACGCCCATACTCTTTTTTTCGGAAGAGGTCCGCTCCAATTATAACAGCCTACTGTATTGGACGGAATTCTACATGAGCAAGATAGTACTGATTCCTCTTCTGATCGAAAGAGAATACTATCTCCCCTTGCTTCCCTCATTAATCCTTTAAATCGTATTTCTATACCATACCCTCTCAAATAATCCAAAAAGTCCCTTCGCGTAGCTTCATCATCAGCAAAAGGAGGATACAATTGCCTAAAGCTGCCGACATCTTTTACAATAAGCTTTTCAACGTCCTGGCTGTTTAAAATTTCTTCAATCAAACACGGGGTTTTAATCACAAGCGGTCGCGTTATCCACGCATATTCCTCCTCGTTAAGATTAAACGACTTGTCCGCAAGATACGACGGCAGTATCTTCTGAAATTCATCAAAAGATACTTTTCTTAAGGTAACTGATCTCTTACGCATGCAAAAAATGATTGATGGAGAAGTTTTAAATGTTACGAATAGCACCAGCAATCTAAATCATACACCACGACTTTAAATTGTCCACAAACCTTGATGAATAGAAAAGAGCTGTAATATCATGATAGTAAAAATCAATTTCACGTTAGGGAATAAACTGCTGGGCAAAAGCAACATAAGCTATTCTCTAACAACTCATGACCGTAGAACAAACAACCACTAACACTCAAGAAAATTTATACTCTCTCGAAGATGTAGCTCGTCTTGTCCTTCCCAAATTATGTGATGGAAAAACACAGTACAGGATATTCTTAACACATGGAGAATCATAAGAGAAAAACGCACTATTCAAAATCAATCGGGCACATATGCACATTATGAGACGTCTTCATCTTCATACGCCAGATTGAGTACATCATAGAGTTCCCCATGTTGTCGTGTCAGAAGAATTTCCGACCCAGGTATAAAGCGATAATTTTCCGGCAGGAATTTTACATGTTATTGACTGAATTACATCATCACGTTGCTGAAAAAGAATGAAATCGCGTAATCTGCCTCGCCTTCCTTTTCCATACAGTAAGACTCCTCTATTACTAAGAGAACGCACAAAACTATCAAAAAAAGTCGTATTGTGTACTAAATCATGATAAGGAGGCTCTAAATGTTTAACCGGACCTTGCAGGTTTAGCTTCAATAAAAATATATCTTTATCACCGACTATATCATCAAGAAAGCAGCGAGCATCACCGTATATTTTTGGCCTGACAATAAGAGCAAATGCATAAGTATAAGAATCGATATTATTCCAATACCGATTTCTTTTGGAAAACTCCTCATAGCTCGTCAGTTGAAGGGCAATAGATTCTCTATTCATCAAGAAGCATAATAAGAACCATTTAAAAAATTTTGTACAATGCATTATAATCAATAAAAAATAAAAAAATAAATCAAAAATTATCTTTTCTTTTTCTTTTTTCCACCGCGAGCCATTTTGGCTTCACAGACATTTCCCTTGCCATCAACGTAGTAGAGATAGCCGGATTTTCTTTTAACAACATTCTTCGCAATAACTGTTCCCATCTTTGTACCTCCTTTTTAAAAAATTATTCTATATAAAATTAACAAAAGTATTTAAATCTTTCTCATACCGTCGAGGATTTTGTTATACAACTGATTGCCGACGGGGATTTCAAGTAACGTATCAAACAACTGTTTCGGCTTTACGGAAAATCTCCAAGGATTGACCGCTCTCACGTCGACAATTTCTTTATCACGAAACCAGATAGCAACAAACTTCTTGCAAAAAAATGAGTGAATAGGCTGCCGCGTCTTTTTTTTGAAAATAAATAAGAGGACATCAGTCTTCTCTGAAAACATAAGTCCTTGCATCTGGGAAAAAAGACTTCGACATTCACGAACAGGAATGGTTATTTTCTTTCCCTTCAGTTTAAACGAGAAATTCATAGTTCTAATAGCTTTATCTCTCCTTTTTATTTTTATAACGCATGTTCATATAATCTTCCGGTCAAGCACAAATCTCCATCGAAATCAATATAGCTCATATTGTAATTTGAAGAATTCCTTATAATAAACGCATTTCTCATAGGATTACAACTGGTAGATTGATCACTGCAATCTCCTTTTTCAATGCATAAATCTCCTGAGGAATTAATGAATGCTACATGGTCATCAGTATTATTTGCGATAATAAAACTATTCGCACCAGGACTATTACAACTTCCTCCAGAAAAGCAACGTCCTCTTAAGACGATGTTTCCTTGGCTGCCAAGCCAGGCGACAGCATTTCCTGAACTGTCTTTAACAAAATATTTGTGGGTGTCGTTAGGCGTACCAATAGAGAAATCACTATCACTTCCATCATAACTGCTATTCAATAAACCGTCGGTAGCCTTAATTCTTGTTTTATAGGTCGATAATCCTGATAATCCAGTCGAATTCCACCTATATTCAGTTATATTAAAATAGATATTTACACTTGTTAGATTGATTCTACCTTCGCTATCAGAATGGATTATTAAAGGAATTATACAATAGCCTAACGCATCTTCAGTACAGTTACTTAAAGCATCATTGAGTTGTTGGGAGAAATCATTGCTAGTTTTCTGTCGAGCAAAATAACTAGAATGATTCCAAACATGGACATTATTTACAAATAAAGAAACGTTTTGAGTATAATTTTTATTGATTTTTATAGTTTTACTCTGAATTGATTCTGAATTATTGAATATATCATAACTTTGATATCGTATATAACTTACACCACCCGTTGAAATATTTATTAATGATGAATAATTTGTTAACGGAGAACAAGTATTAGTGATGTCTAAACAGTATTTAGGATATCCCAATTTACAACCACTTCCACTATCACTACAACAAAGAGTTAATTGAACACTTTCGTTGGTTATATTTCCAAAAACATAAGAAGCTCCTCCAGGAGGAGAAGTTGCAGATGCTGTTGTTGAAGGAGAGAATATATCTGGAATTGTATAAGTAATGACAAGATAAGGAAGATTTATGTCCGCAGGAGTATCTTCAATGTCAATATTGCAGTTTGTTGCAGCAACCTCATCACTTGGCTCAACTTTAATTCCAACCATAAATTCATCTTCAGGAACACCATCTATTAAAGATTCTACCTCTATTTCTCCATTAGGACCTAAATCTTTTGAAATGGTACTGCCTTGATCACTAGAATCAAGACTTGAAATCGCACCATAAAAAGTATCAGCACTGATGTTATTCCACATCCATAACTCCTCATCTTCAGTGTCAGGAGTTTCATCAAAATCCTCTGCGTCCATTTCATAAAACCTTAAATCTATATCAGAGTCACTGCATCCAGCAGTATTGATTCCAGAGCTTTCTACATGTAAATAAAGATCAGCGTCGTTAATGTTTGCAGTATCATCTATAATATCAACATCAAAAATAACCCATCCTCGTATTAAATCGTCATTAACATTATCTTCTGCTCCTATTCTGGTAAGATCATTATCATCGTAATTATAATTGTTAAGAACATTTCTATATTCAACCTGCCCCCAATCTCCACTTGCATTTTCAACGGTTAAAGTAATGCTTGGATCAATATAACTCAAATCATCCCCGGAAAATTCTATGTAATTATTTTTTAATTCTAAGCTTAAATTTTGTGTAAAAACTGCTTCTTCAAAATTAATGACTTGTTCATCACAAATTAATTTGTATCCGTCAATTTTGCAATTGACATTTTCGGTTATTAGGTCATATCCTATTTTTGATGGCTGCTTATTTTTATTTAAAGTATGATTATAATAAATGTATCCCTTGCCTTTTTGTATGTCAGTTTTTAAATCTAATTCGTCTTTTTCTGTCTTTACCTTGTCTTTTATCTTTTCTTTTTTCCCCTGAGAATTTTTTGTATAAACTTCTAGCGTTACTGATTTATCATTCCAGCTTAAAATCAGATTATCTTCATCAAATATAAAATCAGTTACAATTTCATAAGGTTCATATTTTCCTTCTAAATTTTTGATATTAACCGGTTTTGGATAGATAACTGAATAATATTTCTTATGAGCTGGATCGTAGTAGCTATCTGAAACTAAGGATCTGTTTATGAGATTTAATGATGATAAATTTAGTTTTTCTGAGTAATCTTGAGATGGTTTATTAAACGGATTTGGAGCACCTTTTAAAATATTTGATTGAGCAAAAACAAGGATACCACATATAAAAATGATTACTAAAACAAGAGATATTACTCCAATAACTTGTTTTGCTTTTTTATCCATAAGATAATCCTCCTAAATCTATTCGTGCATATGTTACATTTGCCTTTTTTGGTATGCGTACATAAACCGTCTTATTTTCATTTCCACTGAATGTTAAAGTTTTTTGAGTAGTGCTATCGTTAAATGTATTCTCATAGCCATAATTAGAGATTATAGAAGTCCAATTGGTCCCAGAATTGTTTGAATATTCTATAAAATAGCGAACAAAATCATTTTCTGAATCATTCGATAAAGTCCAATTAATTGCGACGATACTGCTTAGATTAAATTTTTCATTTCCATTCGGATGTTTTATATAAGACCCTGAAGAAGCAATAACACTATAATTGCAATTACTATTACATCCATTTCCTATCTCTTTTTCATCACAACTACTATTTGCTCCAGATGAATATTCGCAAAATTTTATTTCATTTCCGTCAAAATAGGTATTGTAAGAAGTAAAACAAATATTATCATCAGATAAACCGATGCCATCATTGTCACAATGTCCCGATGTACATTCAAAATTGTTTGTACAATTTTGTCCATCTCCTTTTTTTTGGACACAATGCCAATCAGGCCAACTACCAGTTTTGTCACAATAATTTTCTGAAGAACAATCAGTTTCATCAAAGCAGTTTAAAACATAAATTTTATTGTTAGCTCCATAATTCGGTGTAAATTCATTAAACCAAGCCCAACATGAGTTTGTAGCAGTTTTATTATATCCAACAATATTTTCATGGAAAGCTATTCCCGGCGCATTAACGGTAGAAAGATTTGCAGTATTTGCAACGTCATCTCCTGCACATCCGTCTTCAAAATTACAGTCGTCCTCTCCATTTTCCCCAGGATTAATTACATTGTAATAAGTGTCTCTTCCTTTAACAAGTTTCCAACCAAACGTATAATTTTTAATAACATAAGGATCAGCAGAATCATTAACCACTCCCCATTTGATTGTATTAACATTTTCATAATTATTAAGGGCAAGAGTTACATTGCAGTCTCCCAATGCAAATCCAATGCATTGTTCATATCCAACCTCAGTGCAGTTGTAAAGTACCGAAGGGAAAGTGCTATTAATTTGATTAAGAGAACTTAAGGCAGCCAACACATTAATTCTTCTCCAGCCATCGACATTCACACCAGTTTTATTAAAAATTGTTAAAAGTTGATCTGGAGTTAAGCTAGAATCTTTTTGTAATAGTTGAGCAAAAGCTCCAGCAACGTGAGGAGCCGCCATTGAAGTTCCTGAACATGACATAATATTACTGTCCAGTGCTGCACATCCAGTAAGAGTTTGACCAGCATTCCATCGTAAAGAAAGGATATTTTGACCTGGAGCAAGTAAATCTAGTAATGTTTCATGTCTATTCGTTGAATAATAAAAAACATCGTCATCTTTTGCTGTAGCTCCAACGGCGATTACATTAGGAGCACAAGCTGGATAATTCATACCATTAAGATAATGTTGATTTCCAGAAGAAGCAATGACGGGGATTCCAACATTATAAGCATCATTTATTTGGGTGTCAATAAGATTCGGACAGACTGAGCTACCAGGATGATTTTCATTATCTCCTAAACTCATAGTAATAACATCAGTCCCCCAGAGAATACATTTATCTATAGCTTGACCAGCGTCGGAAAGAGACCCGGTTCCATTAGAGTCAAATACTCTTACAACATAAATACTTGATCCGGGGGCAACTCCCTTGTAGGAAGAATTTTGAGAAGCAATAATTCCTATAACATGAGTACCATGACCCGTACCATCTTCAGCATTTGTATCTTCGTTAGTTCCATCAGGACAACCGGTTCCTACATCACAATAACAATATTCATCGATTATTTTTCCATTTAAAGCAGGATGACTCGCATTCACTCCTGTATCAATAACACAAATCTTTATTCCAGTCCCATTATAACCTAAATCCTGAACATCATCGGCATTAATAAATGGAACACTTACCGAAAGTGAAACTTTGATATACCTATCAATATTAATTTTTTCTATTCTTACATCATCCACCATTTTATCAAATCCTTCTCTATTAATAACTGCGCTAAAACCTCTGGACATTTTTTCAACAGAACGGATATTTTCATCAGAATAATCTTTTAAAACCTCGTCTATTTTTGATTTGTACC
>JBDKJQ010000050.1:0-21245 GCA_039796495.1 archaeon
ATAAAACTGTCGCGAGAACATAATGATGCAAATATATTATCACTCGGAGCACGATTTTTAAGTGAGAAAGAAGCGCTGAAAGCAGTTGAGGTATGGCTGAAAACTTCTTTCAAAGCAGGAAAACATTTACGGAGGATCAAAAAGATTGATACCTCTTAATATGGAAAAAATAATTATTCCCGCAATAATCGCACAAAACCAGAAAGAGTTTGATGAACGTATTTCCAAGGTAATTTATTATGCAGATGCTGTTCAGTTGGATGTCATGGACGGAACATTTGTGAAAAATAAATCATTATTGTTCGATGTTAAACTTCCCCCTAAGAAAGGACTGCGTTATGAAGCGCATCTCATGATGAAAAATCCTCTGTCATGGATTAAAAAGAATCACAAAAAGGTTGATGCGATTATTGTTCATGCTGAATCGCAAGAGGCTGAAAAAACAATCCTTTTATTAAAAAAATTGAAGAAAAAAATTGGACTGGCTATTAATCCTGACACGTTTCTGAGCAGACTGCAATTTTTACCGATGAAAAAAATAGATATGATACTGATCATGACTGTTGAACCTGGAACGTATGGCAGTACATTTTTGTCTGAGGCGGTTGATAAAATTAAGCAGGCACGGACCATCTATCGAAAAAAAGATATTGAGGTTGATGGAGGTATTGATGATAAAACCGTTTCATTGGTTAACCATGCCGGAGCAAATCGATTTGTTGTGGGTTCATTTTTGCAGAAGAGCAAGGATGTTGAGAAGGATTGGAAGAGGCTTGAAAGGAAGATTAGGTAAATTATAAAAACACTCTTTTCTTTGTTCTTGCATGAAAAAAGAGGGTAAGGAGGAATATCAAAAACTCCGAGAGGTAGCGCAGGTATTGCGGCGTGATGTTCTAGACATGACAACTGCTGCAGGATCAGGTCATCTCAGTTCGTGCTTGTCATCCGCTGAAATTATGGCATGCCTGTTTTTTCACCAGATGAAATACGACACCAAAAATCCTTTTAATGACAACAATGATGAATTAATCTTAAGCAAAGGCCATGCTGCTCCACTCTTATATTCGTGCCTGTATCATGCAGGCTGCATTTCGGATAACCTGTTGAGTTTGCGTAAGTTTATCAGCAGACTTGAAGGTCATCCGGTGCCTTCAATAGAATGGGTGAAAACTGCAACCGGCTCGTTAGGACAGGGATTATCAGCAGGTGTTGGCATGGCACTGGCGGGGAAATTATCAAAAAAAAATTATAACGTATATGTGTTGCTTGGGGATTCTGAAACTGCAGAAGGCAGCGTCTATGAAGCATTGCAATTAGCTTCGCATTATCGATTAAACAACCTGATTGCAATTGTTGATGTTAACCGGCTCGGCCAGCAGGGAGAAACCATGCTTGGTAATGATGTTGCCGCATACAAAAAAAGATTTGAGGGGTTTGGATGGCAGACTTTGTCAGTTGACGGACACAATGTAGCCGAGATTCTGAGTGCACTAGAAAAAGCAAAAAAAAGTAATGTTCCTGTTATCATTCTTGCAAAAACAATAAAAGGAAAGGGGGTATCATTTATCGAAAATAAAAATGGCTGGCATGGACGCGCTTTAAGTCGGCAGGAATATGAAAAAGCGGTGAAAGAAATTCCAAAGATAGACTTTCCTGTAATTACTACCACTCCTCCGCATGTATCGATCGGGAAAAATGGCAAGAATATCAAAATGAAACCGATCAACTATACAACGGGCATGGAGATTGCCACGCGAGAAGCATATGGGAATGCGCTTGCACGTCTTGCAGAATCTGACGAGAAGATTTTGGTACTTGATGGAGAAGTGAGCAATTCAACATTTGCGGAAAACGTTAAGAAAAAAACTCCCAAACAATTTGTTGAATGTTTTATTGCAGAGCAAAATATGGTAAGCATGGCAGCCGGCTTTTCAAAGAAAGGATTCCGTGTTTTTGCCTCCACCTTCAGCGCGTTTTTATCGCGCGCTCATGATCAAATACGAATGGCAGGATATTCAGATTCTCATTTTACGTTGTGCGGGAGCCACTCGGGAGTTTCAATCGGAGAAGATGGACCATCTCAAATGGGCCTTGAGGACATTGCATTATTTCGCTCTGTGCCTGGCAGCGTTATTTTTTATCCGAGTGATGCAGTGTCGTGCGAAAAAATTGTTGAATTGTGCAAAGATTTGAAAGGCATTAAATATATTCGGACAACGCGACCAAAGACAAAAGTTATTTACGAGAACAATGAAAAGTTTGAGGCGGGAGACTTCAAAGTCTTAGAAGCATCTGACAAAGATAAGATCGTTTTAGTGGGGACAGGTATTACATTGCATGAATCGCTTAAAGCGTATGAAGAGCTGAAGAAGAAACATATTCCTTGCAGCGTGATTGATATGTACTGCATTAAACCATTTAACGATAAGAAGTTTATTGATTTTGTGAAAAAGCATGGTGGCAAGATCATTGTGAGTGAAGATCATTACCCTCAGGGAGGCATTGGTGAGATGCTTGCGTCTAAAATTGCGAATGAGGAGATAACCATACAATCGCTCGCTGTTCGGAAAACGCCGCGCTCGGGCACTCCTGCTGAACTGATGGGTTATGAGGAGATTGACAGCAAAAGTATTGTGAGAGCGGCGATGGAGCTAGTGAAAAAATAAATCCCATGAAATTATTCATTGATTCCGCAGACATTGAAGAGATACAAAAAGTTCTTGATAAAGGAATTTTAGAAGGTGTTACGACAAACCCTTCTTTAATAAAAAAAGCGTTTGAGAAGTATACAAAAAAAGATAAAAAATTAGATCTTGAAACGTATATTAAAAAAATGCTGAAAGTGTGCCGGGGAAAGCCGGTCAGCCTTGAAGTTGTGGGAGATACGTTTGAAGAAATGGTTTCTGAAGGGAAGACTATTTACAAAAAATTTAACCCAGTTGCAAAAAATGTGTATGTAAAAATCCCGGTTAATCCGTGCATGGAAAAGTTTTGTTCGCATGATGCCGACGGTATTAAGGCCATAAAGAAATTATCCCAAAAAAAGATTCCTGTAAACTGCACGCTGATCTTCACACCGGAGCAGGCGCTCTTGGCAGCACAGGCGGGCGCGAAAATTGTTTCTCCGTTTGTGGGAAGGGAGGATGATTATATTCGTGAAATTAATCATCTGCACTTTTCAAAAGAAGATTATTTTCCTGCTTCTGGATTCAGGAAAGGAAAAAAAATTCTGAATGATGAAGGCATTGTTTCCGGGATCAAATTGGTAGAGGAAATTTCGGCTATTTTCAAGAAAAATAAAATAAAGACGGAAATACTTGCGGCAAGCATCCGTAACAGGCGACAGTTTCGCGATGCTGCTCTCGCAGGCGCAGATATCGTCACTGTGCCGTATTCGGTTATCATTGAATTACTCAAGCATCCTAAAACAATGGAAGGAATGAGTCAATTTACAAAAGATTCTGTTAATGAGTACAAAAAGATTGTGAGAAAATAAACTCTCTCTTTTTACACAGAAATCTATTTAAGAGTACCTTTTTTAATAGAAAATGGAAAAAGAGCAAAAACAAAAAGAACCGTTTGAAAAAAGAGTGCAGATATGCTTCAAGGGAAATGATGTTCGATGCCTCTATGACAAAGAGCTTGATGAGAGACTTGCGTATGAAATTGGAAAAGCGATTGTGAGCTATTTGAATTGCGGCAAGATAGTCGTGGGACATGATGTACGATTTTCTTCTCCCGCCTTGAAAAAAGCTTTAATCAACGGCATTACTGATGAGGGTTGTGATGTCATTGATATCGGCATGATTGATACTCCTGGATTGTATTTTGCGTCGGGGTTGCTTGATCTTCCCGGTGCAATAGTTACTGCTTCCCACAATCCTATTGAATACAACGGCATAAAAATAGTCGATAAGAGAGCTGTTCCTATCGGCATGGGGAGTGGGCTTGAAAAAATAAAAGAAATTGTCCTGAAAGGTAATTTTAAAGAAGAAAAGAAAAAAGGAAAGATTGTTGAAAAAAATATTCTTCCCGATTATCGGAAACATATCCTGTCTTTTATAGACACAAAAAAGATGGATACATTGAGTATTGTTGTTGACGCCGGAAACGGGATTGCGGGGAAGATAGTGCCATTAGTAAGCGATGCGCTGCCGGTGCACATCATACCTTTGTGTTTTGACATAAGCGGGTATTTTCCCAATCATGGAACAAATCCTCTTCTTGATGAAAATACCAAAGAATTGCGCGAAACCGTTGTGAAAAAGAATGCAGATTTTGGCGTCGCGTTTGATGCTGACATGGACCGCGTTTTTTTCATCGATGAGAAAGGAACATTTCTGAATTCCTCGCTCATTGCAGCGTGCATCATCGATCATTTTTCACGCGAGATAAAAAAAGACGGCTTTGTATACAGCCTGGTCACGAGCAGAATACTCGAGGATATTGCGCGTAAGAATGATTATCCTTTATTCAAAGAAAAAGTCGGCCACTCATTTATCAAGAAAACGATGAAACAAAAGCATGCATTTTTTGGATGCGAACACTCAGGACATTTTTATTTCAAAGACAACTGGTTTGCCGACACCGGCATCATAACTGCGCTTATTGTTTTTGAGATATTTTCCCACGAAAGGAAGAAAAACAAAAAAGTAGCCTTTTCAGAATTGTTTGAACGATACAAAAAGTATGCGTACATGCGGGAGAAGAGCTTTGTTCTCAAGAATCGTGAGCACGCACCGGAAAAAATCATCGATCATTTTAGCCGATTGAAGCCCACGCGGATTGATAAACTCGACGGATTCAGCTTTGACTTTGGCAGTTATTGGTTCAACATCAGATTCAGCCAGACCGAGCCTTTATTGCGGTTTAATTTTGAAGCAATTAATGAAACAATCCTGAAGGAAAAAAGTGCGGAGATAGAAGCATTTTTAGGAACCCTATAGAACATGAAGAAAATAAAATCGATAGTCTTTGATTTGGATAATACCTTATACGACGCGGATACCCTTACTGAAGAAACGCTCAAGCATGCAGTTGAATCCATGATTGCTGAAGGGCTTGTCACAACGATTCCTGAGGGATTCACAAAGATACAAGAGATCATAAGGCATGATGCACGGAAAGATAAGTTTCGCGAACTTGCAAAATTTTTTGGGCAGGAAGATGAACGGATTATACGCGCCGGCCATGAAACATACATGAATGCGCCGTTTGAGACATTGAAAATTTTTCCCGATACAAAAAAAGTTCTTAACGCTCTGAAGAAAGATTTTAAGCTTGTATTGTTGTCGCAAGGCTCGCCACGGCAGCAAGAAAGAAAGATTGATGTGCTTGGCATTAGAGTGTATTTTGACTTGTTGCTTTTTCCTCAGATGGGAGAGAAGAAGAAATATTTTGAAAGGCTCAGCAAGCAGCTTGAAGTGAAGCCTGAGGAGATTCTCGTCGTCGGAGATCGAATCGATAACGAACTCAAGATTGCTAAAAGCATGGGGATGAAAACGGTTCGTTTGGTGCACGGAAAATATGCCTCCCTACAGCCTCAGGAAAAAGATGAAAGACCTGATTTTGAAATTAAAAATTTAAGTGAACTTATTACGCTGTTGAAATCCTAATGGAATCGAGTGAAAGAAAATTGCTGCTGAAAAAAGGCGTGACGTATAAATTATGCACGTGTGAGCTTTCAAAAATACTTCCGCTGTGTGATGAATCGCATAAAGAGTTTAACGAAAGGCACGGGACTTATTACAAATCTTTTAAGATCACTCCTTCTGAGGACATCGAGTCTGTTGTTTCGTCGAAAAATTGGGAACAGCCATTCGGGATGTTTATCAAAGAAGACACGAAAGAAATGCTGGAGCATTTTGCTGCTGAGACAATTGCAGAGGCGATGAAAAAGAGTATTATTGATAAAGGGAAGGTTATATTTGGCGTTGTTGGAGGAAGAAATGTTTCAGGAATTTTTTCTTTATTATCATCCCAGCAATTAGAGTGGGGGAAGGTACATATATTTTTATTGGATGAACGGAAAAGCGGAGAGGGGAATGGTATTCTTGCACAAACATATTTTTCTGGTAAAGCGATTGTTCACCTCTATGAGAACATGATGACAGCCCAAGACTATGAAAAGGAATTTTTTCAGCAGGGAGATCGCTTTGATATTATTCTTGCCAGCAGTGGCGAAGATGGACATATTGCTTCCCTGTATCCTTTGCATGATTCCATACGCAGCGAACATTATGGATTTATCGACGTGCATAACTCTCCTAAGCCCCCTGCTGAAAGAATAAGTGCCTCGCGACGATTGATTGAAAACAGTTCACTAGCAGTGTTGCTCTTTTTTGGAGAAGAAAAGAAATCTGCATTTGAAAATTTTTTGAATAAGAATATTTCTGTTGTTGAATGTCCGGCGAAAGTTATTCAGAAGGTCAAGAAGAGTTTTGTGCTGGTTGGGAGTTAATCGAGCCGATCTTTTGAAAGATAAAGCAAACTCGCGATTGGCCAAGATACATGTGAAGCAGACCATCCTTGAAAATTTCTCCCTTCGCATATCCCCTTTTCAATGTGAACAATTCCGTTTCCTGTTTTTATCTCTTGATAGGTGTCTTGAAGGTCGAATGTGATTTCTCCAAACTTTCCGTGCCTAAACAATTCTCGTATGTTTGTCTCATGTTTTTTCATCTTTTCCGTCGGGAGAATGTTTATCCCGTGAGGAAGCGGGTATGTAAGAGTAAATATTTCGTCCTTTGCAGAAATTCTTGGTGCTAACAGTGTTTGATCAAGATGCTCAAGAATGTCTGAACCAATGTTGAAACAGGCAGCACGATCTGAATAAGAATCAAGATTATGCCCATTAATAAAATGACATCCCATCATGTCCCAAATCTCAATCCATCGTCCTCCATATCCGAGATGCAAACAAAGACCTTGTCTTCCTCTTTGTTCGTAAGGACGAGGATAAGTGCTATGTATCTTAAACTCAGCAATGTATCCTTGTAATTTTTCAAGAAGTGGCTCTGCAAGTTCATCCATTTTTTCTTCTAATGGTTTATAATAAGATTCATGGGGATACGGATAGTCTATTCCGCCTTTAAAATGCGGATATCCTAATTCAAAATATTTTCCGACTCGTTGCATCGTTTGCTACGAGAATATTGTTTAAAAATAAATAGATAGTAGGATATATTTTATAAGGATGGTAAAACATGCGCCACCCGGGAATCGAACCCGGGTTTACTCGTTGGCAACGAGTCGTTCTGCCACTAAACTAGCAGCGCATGATTATAAAGTGTTTTTTGGTTTTTTAAATCTATATATTCACTGAAGATAATCTTAAATAATCATTTTTCCAATAGTAGGAATGGCAAAAGAAGACCAGATTATTATGGTTGTTCCGCGAAAAGATTTGTTTGGCGAAATTTCTTTAGAGAAATCACCACAGGGATTTCTTCGGGTTGATGATTATGATTTTAGTGATGCGCTTAACAAAAAATTTGAGTGGATGAGGAGAGGAAGTGCAAAAAAACCTGAGTTGAATGGTGCAGAAACAAATCCTGATTACAAGCAACCGATTGCCTATGCTGTTATTGTTGATAAGAAAAATAAAAAAATCTTTGCGTATAAACGTGCAAGTGCTGAAGAAAAATATTCTGAATCGCGCCTCGCAGGAAACTGGGCGTGGGGATTTGGCGGGCATGTTGAACAAATTGATGAAGAGGTCGACGATACAGGAGTTGCTATCATTGAGAAAAGCATGGAGCGAGAATTAAGTGAGGAGCTCTTAATGCCTTCGGACTATGTAACAACATTTCTTGGCTATATCAATGACGAGTCGAATGACATCGGCAGTGTGCATATTGGATTATTGTATACCATCGAGATAGAATCAGATATATCGTTGAACGGAGAAGAGGGCGCTATCGGGGGATGGAAAACAATTGATGAATTGAAAGATCTTTGTAACAAAGCGCACGTCAAAGATTCTGGTGTGAGTGTTGACTCGTGGTCAGCGATGATCATGGAAGTGTTGGAAGAAGTTGTTGGAAACTGAAGGAAATAATTACTTTAACATTTTACAGATAGCTTTCCAGGGTGCGCGGAATACTGTTGGCGATGCAGGATAGGTTTCATTCCACGGTTTAGCGGGCATGTACACTTGTATTCCTACGGCAGAACATTCCTCTGCTACATCAGGATTATCATCAATTATTTTTGTTATGCCTAATTTTTTGCACACCTGATCTTTTGTATAGATTCTATCTCCTGATTCATCTCGCGTATGATGAACTCTATCAAAAGGAAGAACAAGTCCGTCACGACCGCGCCGCTCCAGCTCATCAAAATACAACAGTGATGAGATTTCAAATGTCTCGTCCTCCAAAGCAAGAGATTTGTCAGTGATGCCGTAACATTCATATCGCTTTCCTAAAAACATCAGTGCTTTTTCAGCTTCAGGATCAAAATGAATCTCCATATGTGCATACTGAAGATCTACACCGTACCATCTTGTGCGATGCTCTATGTATTCTTCTGCTTTCTCATACGCTTGCTGCTTGCTCACGCCTAAAGTTTCCCACCATCGATAGGAGGTAAAATCCTTTGGGGTAAATCCTGTTTTATGTACCCGATTATGCCACTGTAAAAAATCTGGTAAGAATTGAATGATCGTGTCATCTATGTCTACTGCAAGTTTTTCTCTATTTTCCATAGGGGAGTCAGAGAAGAGAGACCTTAAAATTATTTGTGTTCTCAGCTGCAGAATGAGAATACTTTTGGAGAAATATAAAATTTTCTTAGATTACTGTTTTTCAACCTTCTTCCACAAAGAATAGGATATAAACATCACCACTAAAAATGGTAATACCGTAAGAGCCATCCATCCTCCGCCATCGAATCCGATGGAAAGTCCTGCGCCGATTATATCGAAGGCAAAACCAGCATATGCCCATTCTTTAATTACTTTGAATTGAGGTATCAACAATGCGATAACTCCTAAGATTTTTGCGATGCCTAAAATATAATTCAAATAGGGAGGATAACCTAAATCAACCATTACCTTTTGCGCTGACTCCGTCTGTAATAATTCAGAAACTGCTGAGAATGTCATAAATGCGCAAAATAAAATAGTAATGATCCAATACCAGATCTTAATGGTGCGTTGCTTCATAGTTAATTGATCAAAGAAAGGTATTTATATGTTTTGATTTAAGTTACTTTTTGTTGTATTTCTTTTGTGCCTGCTTGTACGACTCTTTTATTAATTCTTTTAATAAAGGCAGGTTAATATCGTCAAGCTTTTTCACATACATGCAGGAACCTGAACTGATTTTGTATTTCCCGATTTTTTTCAATATCTGTTCATGACCTTTAAATCCTGACATCAGGTAAAGAGTAAGTGCCTGTTTCCGAGGAGAAAATCCTATCAGGGGCCAGTCACCTTCCTGACTACTTCTTTCAGATTTGTAGTGATATTTACCAAAACCGATGATGCTTGTTCCCCACATTTTTGGTTTTTCTTTTGTCACTTGCTTAAACATTTCTAGAAGCACATATGAATCCTTCTTTTTTTGCTCATCAGAAACAGTCTCTATAAATTTTTGAACACTTGCATTATTTTCTTTTGTCTTGATTTCTGTCATTATTCAACACTAACCTTAAATCCGCCATATGCCATGCGCTTCATGTCAAATGGCATTGGCTTGTCCTTCCAGTGTTCTTGGCTCATGAGCGGATCTTTCATGACTTTCGCATTCACCTGATCACGATGTTTTTTTGATTTGAATACTATAAATGAAAACCATACGGTTTCTCCTTTTTTTAATTTGGCTATTTGCGGGAACGAGGATGCTTTCATTCCTCCTGTGTTTGGATGCACATCGTCGCCGATACATTCCTTGTAATCAAGTGCGCCATATTTTTTCCAAAGCTTTCTTCCTTGCTGCGCCATTTTTTTGTATATCGCAACTTTTTTCTTCGGCACCACCAATACAAACCCATCAACGTATGTCATGTTTTTATAAAAAAGTTTATTGTAATAGTAAATAACTGAAATTTATAAATGTATTTAGAATTACGAAGTATTTTAATTACATCTTTAATGCTACTAAATAAATACTTAAAGCTCTTATGACTATTTTTAAAATGGAAAGCAAAAAAGAGCGTGTTGTTATTTTTATTGACGGAAATAATTTTTATCATGGTGTAAAGAGAATATTGAAACTAGACGAACGTGTTGGTTACCAGAGGTTAGTTGCAATTCTTCTCAAAGAAAGAGAGCTTATCAACACATTTTATTATGTTGCACCATTAGACAAAGAAATAAACTACGATAACTATGAAAAGCACCAGAATTTTTTGAATGAATTATCACAAATACCTAAATTCAAGGTAGTCCTCTGTGACTTTAAAAAAATAAAAGGACAAGATGGCAGATTTTTTTACGTTGTCAAAGGAGATGATGTACGATTATCACACGATCTTTTAATAGGCGCTTTTGATAATACTTATGATACTGCAGTTATTGTAAGCGGTGATGAAGACTTTTTTCCATTGATAATGACGGTAAGAGATAGGTTCAAGAAAAGAGTTGAAAATGCTTTCTTTAGACATAGTTCGTCCTACAAATTGCGTAATGCTTGTAATTTTTCCTTAGGACTTAACAAATTTGTATCTAAATTTATTGTTAAGAAATAAGATAAGCTCCAGTGCTACCAAAGATAGCACCGAGCAGTTAATAATCATTAATTGTCTTTAAAGCTTATAAATCTTTTGAAAATCACTGTTCATCCCATCTTTCTAATGCATTAAGTCCTTTTCCAAAAACGCCCCACAAAGAATATGAATCGTGATAAACTGCAGCCCTCACATCGATGTAATGGTTTATCCCTTGAGAATTCAATGAAGAATCAGTAAGGGGTTTTACAATTCCATATATCTCAAATTCCTTTGGAGAAAGTCTGTGGGAATAACCCCTGCTCAACGCATGAGCAAGGATTCTCTGAGTATCTATGCACACACTAAACCCTTCTGGTATAGTTTCAAAATCTTTTATTGTTGTTATTTTATTTTCTCTCCAGTTGAACAATCGTTCATCATATATCCACAGTTCCATATAGCCCTCTGAATGTAATGAAGGGCTCCCGAATACATGATGATAACGAGAAACTCTGACTGGATTCGCTGCTTCAGCTAAGGGCCTTGAGCCAAGCATATTTGACCTTTTTCTTAAATAATCACTGACGACAGATATTTTTCGAAAGCTATCCCCAAATTCGTGAGCGTTAAATCTTGTTAAATCAAAAGTTTCTTCTGCCTCGGCAAAGGTTTGTAGAATGTTTCTTTCATGATTCATTTCTTTTCTTACCCATACTTTTGGTTCTGTTCCGTCTGGCTTTACGCCGACTTTTCTTCTATAATCATCAACTCTCCATGTTTGGTAAGGAAGTTTACTATCGCAGCACGGCATTTCACATATTTGAGCTCCAATAATCTCCATATTCACTAAATCCGATATATCTGTTACGCAAATTTCTGCACGATTGTTTTCTTCTGTTATCATTCTTAATTCTTCTTTTACATACGGACAATTCGGATCAGCATGATAAATATCTCTCGATTGAGAACCTAAACGTATTACATGTTTGTCAGGGAGTTTCGGAATAACAATATCTGCAGGTAATGAATCCCTTGCCTGAAAGGCGTTGCAGACCCGTGAATAAGCAATACTATGATTTTTTGTTTCAAAAAACCCCCAATTTTCAACTAATTTTATTTTTCTTACTCTTTCTGGATGATTGCAGAAAGCTTCTCCCTCACCATGTGATACGCCAGACATGAAATTACAGCCGGCGCAATTAATAGAATCTTTTCTTGCCTCTCTCAACTGATACTGAGGATTAAATTCTTCCCGTTTTAATTTTCTATCTGGATTTAATCCGCTTAATTGAACGATAGTTTCCAGCATCAATGAGTCATGGATTTATCATTTATAAAAATTATTGTCCTGTAGGATTTTTCGGCATCTTGCTTTCATCCATGAAGAAAACTTCCCAAATATGGCCGTCAAGATCTTCAAATGCACGATTGTACATCCATCCATAATCCTGTGGCTCTCGCGGCTCCTTACCTCCTGCCGCGATTGCTTTTTTCATCATTTGATTAACTTCTTCTTTGTTATCAACCTGCAATGCAGTAATGACTTCTGTTGTTTTCTTTGCATCTGCAATTTCCTTTTTAATAAATGTCTTGAAAAATTTTTCAACCAGCAGCATGACATACATATTTTTTCCAAGTATCATGCACGTTGCATTGTCGTCGGTGAATTGCTTGTTAAAAGTAAAACCTAATGGAGTGAAGAATTGAATTGTTTTTTCCAAATCTTTTACCGGCAGGTTGACAAAAATTTGTTTGACCATTATCTTTGTATAATTTGTAGAGATATAAATGTTTGCAGTTTATTTTTGAAAAATTTAATTGGGTATTGATTTGTGTTACACAATTTTATAAATTTCGCGCTTTCCTCTTTCATATAGCTTGGTGTATGCCGGAGGTTTTTTGCTTTTCTTCTTTGCCTGAGCTTTTTTGTGATCAACCATCATTTTTTCAAATTCAGCAAGGCTGCTTATTTCATATTCAACAACAATCTTATTATAGTCAGTAACCATATCGAGCAGAACCTGCCCGTTGAAATCCTTCCAGTTTTCCATTTCTTGTTTCATTAACTGTGCAAGTTCACCGGCATGGCCTGGCTTGGCGATAAATACCTCACGCACCATATAGTTTCCTTTTTTATTTTGGTTTCTCATTTTCCCTTATATGCCTCCTCTAATTTTTGTATGTCAAACTTTTTCATCTTTAAGAATGCCTGAGTCACGCGCTCTCGTTTCTTTACATCTTTGTCCTGCATCATTTTCCCGAGGACAGTTGGAGTAATCTGCCATGATACGCCGAATGTATCTTTCAGCCAGCCGCATTGCTCTACTTCCGGAACTGCAGAAAGTTTTTCCCAGAGATAATCAATCTCTTTTTGGTTTTCACATTTTACAATGAATGAAACAGCTTCGTTAAAAGCAAAATGATGCTCACCTGCACCGTCCATTGCAACAAACCACTGGTCAAGTAGTTTAAAGTCAGCAAACATAACAGTCCCTTCTTTATTTGGTTCCTGTCCTGCTCCATACTTCATGAATGTCCCTTTTTTTACATCATTAAAAGTAGACAAATAAAAATTAATTGCCGCTTCTGCTTTCCCGTACCTACTGTCGGTAAACAAAAGCGAGGGAATGATCCGTGGTCGTTCTTCACCCTGGGGGTTTGTCAAAATGAGTTGCCAGGAAAGACCATATCTGTCCTGAATCCAGCCATAGTGTTTACTCCACGGATATGCTTGTAATTCCATAAGTACTTTTCCGCCGCGCGATAATTTTTCCCAGACAAGATCAATATTTTTTGCCGCATCTTTTTCTTGCGAAGGATCAAAATTGACCATGAAAGAAATTGATGGATTGAATTTGAAATACGGCCCCGCGCTGATTGCCATAAATGGCTGGCCTGCAAGTTCAAAAGACACGATATCACAGTCTCCCGATGGCGTATCGTGAATCGTCGAAACAGAATTTATTTTTGAATTGCTGAATAAAGAAGTGTAGAATGCTGTCGCTTCTTTTGCCTCTTTGTCAAACCAGAGGTGCGGTGTAATTTTTTGCATGAGGATATATAGTTTTAATTTATTTAAAGGTGCGTTGTCATCAAAATGCTCCATCTTTATTTGGAGAGTCTTTGTTTAACACCTGCCCGCAATCCCACATTTCAACAATTTTTCCACCGTCAAAACGAAAAAGATGAACAACGGCGATGCCCGCTTCGCCCGGCGTAAGCACAACATGCGAATGAACTGCAACAAAATCTCCGTCGGCAAGCGCATGCTTCATCGCGAGTTGCTTATGAGGAAATTGTTTGTGATTTTCTTTCATAGCTTTTTTTAATGAGTGGAATCCTGCCGGGAAATATGCATTATGATGTTTTCCGCTCATGTCTACATATTTTTCATAGGCTTGGTCGATGTTTCCTTCAACAATCATCTGCAAAAAGTCAAGTGCCATTTGTTTGTTCATCTAAATATAAAAAAGAATAAACTTATAAAATTATGTGGTTTTATAAAAAATTAAAACAGATATTTTTATAGATGATTTTATAAAATCTTAATGATTATATACAAGAATGCAAAGATCATCAATCAAAAAAATCTCAGGCGGAGTAGTTCATACCTTACCAGAGGATTTGAAAAAAGCAATTTCACCTCCAAAAATCCACACGATATGGGAAGATCTTACGCCACTTGCACGCAATGAATGGATTTGCTGGACCACATCAGTTAAGAAGCTGGAAACAAGAAAAGAACATGTCAGGCGAGTATGTGAGGATCTTCTGAATGGAAAACGTAGGCCTTGTTGTTGGGCCGGTTGTCAACATCGTTAGAATAATTTTTGAGCGGTTACTTTTTATTTTCCAAAATTTATCTTAAAAATTCATCCCGCTCATCTTCTTACTCAAATCCCACAATTTTTTTGAGGCTTCTTTGTTATACGAAAAATTATTGGACTTAATTTCTTTTTTATCTTGAAAATATTTTCCAGTTATCCCTTCTACTTCTTCCGACGTTGCTAACCATAGTATTGTTTCAGCTCCTTTTTCAGGCGTTACAATTAAAGATGAATCAAGGCTAGCAATAAAATTTGCGAACAATTTGCTCCCCTTCCCCAACTTTGTATCTGGAACATTTCCGGGATGAACGCAGTTTACTGTTACATTTTTACTATTTGTTTTTTCTAATACTTTTGCAAGTTCATAGGTGAACATTATGTTCGCAAGTTTAGACTGGGAGTAAGCCTTAAATGCAGTATAGCTATTTTTCAAATTGACATCTTCAAAATGTATTTCTGCATTTTTTGACGCTTCTGAAGCCACATTTATTATTCTCGCATTTTTTGACGATTTCAGATTTTCTAAGAGTAAATGTGTCAGAAGAAAATAAGCAAGATGATTCGTTGCAAAAGTCGTTTCTATATGGTCGACAGTTTCCGAATATCCAAAATTCATGCCCCCGGCATTATTTATTAAAACGTCAATTTTAGGATACTTCATCTTTATTTTTTCAGCGAGTTCTCTCACCTCTTTTTGCGAAGAAAGATCAGTAAGCATTAATTCTACGTTATCATTTTTAGTTTTGCTTTTAATATCATGAAAAGCAATCTGGGATTTTTCTTTAATTCTGCAAACCATAATTACGGTGGCTCCCTGATTTGCCAATGCGAAAGCAATTATTTTTCCCATTCCAGAATTAGCCCCTGTCACGACACAAACCTTCCCCGCCATGTTTTGATTTATCATATATTGGTTAGAAATAAATGAGTTTAAAATGGTTTCTTATACGATAAAAAACAGAATCGAACAACTACTTATAATATCTCTTTGAGTTCTGTGGTATAGATGATGGGCAATTTCCTGAAGAACTATAATAAACGTCCATTGTTTTATTATTTATTATTTTGAAATAAGCGTATCCTGCGCCTCTAGAGTTCTGACCGAATTGATAACAATGTTCTCCTACGACTTGAATTGGAAGTTTGTATGTTGGATCGGTTGAATATACTTTTAAGGTTGGGCTTTGACCTATGTTGCCGAATGTAATTGCTTCTTCGTCCCCTACTAAGGATATGGGGCTCCCATATTCCCCATCATTGTAATTATCATATATTTCGCCCACTATTTCTTTATCTAAGAACCACATTCCCGAGATTGTTCCTGCTTTGTCTCTAGAAGCCGTTCCACAGTCCTTTACTTCAAACAGTTTTCCTCCCGCTCCTCCAAGAAGATTGTAATAATCTAGTTTTTTGTCCGGCGTATAATAATCATATGGGCAAACTCCGTGAATTAGATTTCTTGCTCGGTCATCTGAATATCTTTCTTGATTAATGAATTGATTTGTAACACTTGAGTCTCTTACTATAAAGTCAAAACCTGCAACAGCCCCTTCCTTGTTTTCCTGGAAATAATAACCTAATTGATCTCCTGCTTTGAATTTTATTCCGGGTCTAATTTCATCCTCTCTGCTATCCTGTTTGAGTGGTGTGAGCTTTGCAGCTATTTCTGGAACGACTCCTTTCATATGCCCTAATAGAACTTCAACACCACATCCTGCGTCAAATTTCAAAACATAATCGGGTAGAGTATTTTGTCCGGCGCTTGGATTGTTATAATGCGCTCCTGATTCTAAGATCATATCCGTCGGAGCGTACAAAAGTATTTCTTGTTCATAAAACTCAGGCTTAACACTTATGTAAGATCTTTCAACAATGCTCTTCCCAGAGCCATGAACAACCCCTACTTGACCCACTTTCCGCACATAAGAAGGATCTATAAGATATTCTGTGAACTGAACGTCACAATCACCAGTTCTATCTTCAATTATTCTTTGTTCTTCATATCCGCTATTTAATTGTTCATTATTCGAATAATCGACATTAGAGCGCGGCTTATGGTTGAGAAATAAAAAAAGAAATACTGCTAAAATCACAACTCCAATTATTCCAATAACTATCCTCTTTTTCATAAATCTATTAGTAAATTACTCTTAAAAAGAGTTTCTATTATATTATATGGGCTCACGCGGAATCGAACCGCGGATCACTCGGTGTAAACGAGTTGTTTTGCCACTAGACTATGAGCCCATTATCTTTTACACAGTAAATAGATTTTTAAAGATATTCATTTTGAAAATGGGATGAAAACGACCGATGTTAACTATCTTGCACTGAAAAAATCACTCTGGTATCCGTTTCATTGGTGCTACGATGTTCAGGTTTCGGGAAAAGAAAATTTTGATGGACTTGATGAATGGAAACGCATTCATGATGTTCCCAGCAAAGGAGGAATTATCGTTTCAAATCATAAAAGTTTCATTGACCATTTTGCCATTATTGCAGGCCTGGGAAAAGAATCTTTTATACATTTTGTTGCAATAGATTATAATCGGGTGAATTCAGGTTCAATACAAGCAAGCTTATTCAATAAACTGTATAAAAGAACCGGCCAGGTAGTCCTTCCGCGAAAACGATTAGGAAGAGATGGTTATGAGACAATGCGGCAGAGTATACAAAAAATTATTGAACAAGACCGATACGTTGTTGTGTACCCTGAAGGAAGAATAAACAGTGGTGAAGATCTGGGAAGATTTCAACTAGGAGCTGCACATACCGCATACGGCCTTCATGCTGCGCTTATACCAATACGACTTGAGGGAGTTTCAGATGTGTGGCCGCATCATGGACGGCTTAAGTTATCAGGAGAGATGAGAATAAAAGTGGGAATGCCGATAAATCCGCGAGATCCTCAGTATAATGGCGGAAAAATAGGGTTAGTTACAACAGGGGTTGAGAGGATAAAAATTGCGCGGACATTGACAGAAGTTGTAAGAAATGAAATTGAAAGATTAGGCACACCATAAAAGAAATCAAAGAGTAACCCGAAACTTTAAGGCATCAAAGACGCCTTAACTCATCCACCTTATAGGTGAAGATTTAAATTATCTTCGATAATTTAACTCATTTAGAATCAAAGATTCTAAAGATTTAAAAACAATATATATGTTCTATTATCATGGCGGAAGGTTCAAAAAATAATGAAGAAACGAGAGGACATACTGAAACAACACTCGACGACAGAAAATATCAGAATCCTGATTTGAAAGATGTCAATGTTCCGAATGCTCCCAACTCAAAAGATGAAAAAGAAATGCAAAAGATGCGGGAAAAATTAGATGATTTCAAAAAATTTATTCTTGAAAAATATAAATTTGTGAATGCGATCGGCATCATTCCTCCGCAGGCTGCAGTCATTTTTGATGAAGAGAATGAATTGAAAGAAGAAGAGAAAAAGGAAAAACCGATGCATCTGGCAGTGATTTTGCCTGATGACAAGGAAAAAGAATTCGACAAGGTGCGCGTTGAAATCCTCAAAAAAATAAAAGAAGAGAAATTAAAGATATGGTTGAATTTATTTTTAGAAAAAGATTTGTGGGAGATCTGCCTTGACAGCAAATATGATGTCATTGAGGCAATTGGCATGGCATATCCGTTATTTGACAAAGGAATTTTGGGAGCATTGCGTGTGGCACAGATACATAAGTCCCTGGCGTTAAAAAAATTTGAGAAATATGTATACAGTTATGTTATCGGTGGAAGCCTTGTGCGAGGAGAAGCGGTCAAGACCAGTGATGTTGATGTGTATATCATTATCGACGATACTGATGTCAAGCGAATGCCCCGCCTTGAATTAAAAGAAAAATTACGTAATATCATTTATAGTTATGTCATGCAGGCTGGCGAACTTGCCGGTGTGAAAAATAAATTATCGCCGCAGGTTTATTTATTGACGGAATTCTGGGAGGGAGTCAAAGACGCAAATCCTATTTTCTACACCTTTTTGAGAGATGGTATGCCGATTTACGATAGAGGAGGATTCTTGCCTTGGAAATTACTCTTGCGCATGGGAAAAATTCGTCCATCACCTGAATCAATTGACATGTTCATGAGTATGGGGGACAAAACACAGGACATTGTCAAACGACGATTGCTTGATATTGTTATCGGGGATATTTATTATGGCATATTAACACCGTCACAGGCTTTGCTGATGTTGTACGGCCTTCCTCCGACGAATGTGCGCGAAACCGTCAATGAAGTACGCAGGGTATTTGTAGAAAAAGAAAAATTACTTGACAAAAAATATGCAGACATCTTAGAGGAGATTGCTATAAAATATTTCAAAGGATACGAGCATGGAAAAATTAAAGAAGTTTCTGGAAAAGATGTTGATAGGCTTCTGAAGGATTCTGAGGATTATCTGAAAAAATTAAAAGAAGTCCGTGAGGAGTTAGAAAAGCGAATGACACAGAAAACATTTGATGAGATCTATGAAAATGTATTTGGCTTGCTGAAGAACTTACTGGGAGAAAAAGCTGAAAATCAATTGATAAAAGAATATGAACGCGAAGTAATCAATAAAGGCAAGGGAAATCCGCGATTTTTGCACACGCTGAATGAACTGATTGAAATGAAAAAGCAGTATAAAAGCAAAAAAGTTCCGAGCAAGTATGATTTTGAACGATTGCGAAAAGATTCTGTGTACCTTGTGCAAGAGACAATTGAGTTTGGCCAGCGACGGGAACTGGGGTTATTACAGAAAACAAAAGTCGTTCTGACTGCAAAAAATAAGCCGTATGAGTTATTTTTGACTAAGCCTGCATTTTTGGTTTCTGAGACTGGCATCAAAAAGATTGATGGGGAGAAAATAATGAACAGTGATGCGAATGAATTGAACCAGACACTTGCCAACCACAAAGGCGGAAGAATAAAAATTGAGCCTGAACTATTGAAAATTCTGGAAAAAGAATTGGGGCAGTTTGAAATACATTTGTGATCAACACAATAATTATAAAGAATGATTATTTATTTTTATTATGAGAAAAAGTCTCTTGACTACGCTGTTATTCGGAGTTTCTTTGGCAAGTTTTGGTGGAGGATGGATTTTGCGTGAATATAAAGATCACTTATCTTTGTTGAGTTGTTATGCGTATTCTTATTTATTTTCTGCACCTAAAGAAAATCCTGCTGTTTCTTCTGAGGTTACTCAAACAAGTTATGAATCTCTTTACAAAGATGAATCTTCTTTGGTTGATTATATTGATAGGGAAGATGAAAAAATAAAATTATCTGAGCCTTTAGTGTTGCACGTTCCCGGTGGTGTAGACTTTGCCAAGGATATTGTTTGTCAGGGAGATGATGATCATCACTATAAGGTAAAGGTTAATGTTGATGAAAGGCGCGTGACTATACGGCCGTAAATTATTCTCCAACATACTCTTTTCAATAATCCCTTTCTAGTCTATAAACGTTTAAATAAGATGTTATCGACTTTTAGTAATGAAAAAAAGCGTGATATTTTTGCTTGTGATGATTACTTTTTCCCTGTTATTAGGGATATTAGTTGTGCAGGCATCAGCTGAATCTGATTTTTATGATCTCGTCAATAATGAAAGAACGACTATTGGATTGAGTGCTTTGCAGGCAAACGCCAATTTAGAAACTGCCGGACTATTGCATAGCAAAGACATGGCAGAACAAAAGTATTTCAGTCATACTTCTCTTGATGGCAGAAGTTTTGCGACAAGAATCAAAAACCAAAATTATTATCCTTACTCATACATCGGAGAAAATATTGCGTATCATTCTGGTGCGCCTTCGGCAGAAAAAGTGTTCACTATGTGGATGAACAGCGACGGACATAAGAAAAATATGCTCTCTGCCAATTACAAGGACATGGGCCTTGGAGTATTTTATGATGGCAGCAAAACGTATTATACTTTGGACTTAGGAAAACGATTGGGAAGCTCTACACCGACTCCGATTAATCCTATTCCTGTACCGATGCCATCCGAAGACACCCCTGAAGAGACCGATAACGACCAAAATAGTGTGGAGCATACGTTTAAGATGATCAGAAGAGGAAAAATCATCTATTTTGTGTTTTCAATTGAAGATTATTCAACCATTTATTATAGTGATGGGAGCAGGGAAAGAAAACTGTGTACGGTGCGAAAAAATTCATGTGTTGGAGCACGATCATTTTCTCTTGGAACGCATACGCTTGAATTTTATGTGAAGAATGGAGATGAAAAAATAATTCTTGGGAGAGTTGAGGTGGGAGTTTAGAAAATAGTGGTTTCTAAAAATTGTCTGAAGTGATTATAATCAAGATTCACTACAATATTTTTATTCCCTTCTTCTTTATATTCTGAACCTCCGCTCTCAGAGCCTTTTAATGAACCTTTTTGACAAATAAGTCTGTCAGAATAAAGATAGCAGTAGGGAACATATACGTCGGCGACAGAAATGGTTTTTGGAGCAGATTCTTCAAGACAGCGTGCAATTATTGGTCCTTTTTCGTAACCACAGACAGGATCTCTGAGATGTGCAATCAACCCCGCATATTCTTTAAAATAGTTATCAGGATCTAGAGCCCCATATACAGAATCTGCAAGATTTGGCAATGCTTGTATAAATCTGGACTGGAAAGTTTCCCTCTCGGCACGGGAAAATACAGCTTTACCGAGCCTGCAGTCGGGGTTCCCTATTTCTGCCAGTCTCTTAAAAGAGTATTTGCAACACAGATTGGGGCGCATGTAGCAG
>JBDKJQ010000051.1:0-12965 GCA_039796495.1 archaeon
AAAAGAGGCATTTAGTTTAGAACCTCCTCCTAATAACATTTCGCTAAATCCTTTGTGTTTAAGTAATACGATAGCCTCAGTTGGAGATTTAACAAAAACAGTATTTTCAGCTGATTGGTAGTTTTTGCTCGTTACTACCATGACAAAAGGATTCCCGATTTTTTTGAATTCATTTTTTTCTTTCATTATTTCATATGTTTTTCTTCCAACAACTATATTTTTTATTTTTTTAGTTATTTTAGAAAAATTCTCCCATTCCTCCTCAGACCACGGTGTTTCATTATTCTCTTTCGCAATAAAACCATTGACTGATTGTGCCATATAGAGGATTACTTTCATATCAAAAATAAACAAAAAGAATTTATTAATGTATCCAAATTAACCTTATAAATCCAAAAGACTTCTCTATAAAATGAAATCAAAATTCACTTCAATCTGGCTTTGCGCAATTATAATTATCATTTTTATTTTTCAATTGATAATCCCAAATTTTACTGAATTCTTCATATTAAATGATCGTGCCAGCAACGGGGAATTCTGGCGATTTGCAACAGCAATGTTTCTGCACGGTGACATAGCCCATCTTTTATATAATCTGTTTGCATTGTTCTTTTTCGGATTGTTTCTGGAAAAATATGTCGGCAGCAGAAAATTTCTGACAGTTTTTTTTGTATCAGGGATAATAGCGAATGTAATTGCCCTTAATTTTTATGAGTCAAGTCTGGGCGCGTCAGGAGCTATCTACGGCGTTATCGGAGCGTTGACTGTGCTGCAGCCCTCTTTACTCGTCTTTGCATTCGGGCTGCCCATGCCGATTATTATTGCTTCGGGATTATGGGTGGGAGGAGACATTCTCAGAACCATGGGGGCGTTTGGAGAAACCAATATCGGCACGATTGCGCATCTGACCGGAATTATGGTAGGCATTATCTATGGATTCATGCTCAGAAGAAAATTGCGAACATCTCATCAAAATAATTATGTGCAAAAGATTGATGACCGATTAATAAGGCAATGGGAAGATAATTTTATGAAAAGAGTATAATAGTAATCACTCTCACTCAACTTTTTCTTCTGAATCCCTGTCCTCACTTTTCTCCTTCTCCTCAATCTCAATAACTTCCTTAGCCAATTCCTCAACAATGCCTAACTCCGCCTCAAGTTCTTTTTTTACATCTTCCTGCAGTCTCTTCTTCTCCCTCAGTTTTTCCTGCGCAATTTCAAGTCCTGATTTTTTATCATCAAGGTTTTCTGCCTCTTCAACAGCAGCAATCTCACTTTTTAATTCCTCAATGTCCTGCTCCAGCTCTCCCAGTAGCCTATCCTTGTTATCCTCAAAATATTTATACAGATAGATAGAAATATCATCCAGATGCTTTTCCTGTTCCAGCCATAATTTTTTGGTGTTTGACAGATACAACAATGGCAGAAAAGAAGCGATTTTCTGCTCCCGTTCCACGCCGACTAACTCCAGATAAGAAATTTTGTCAGCACTTTCTTTTTTTATCGCAGTCAGAATGCGTGCATAAAATTCCCGTATCCTATCTTTAATGTCTATTCTTCGAAACGCAGGAATATCAACGTGAGATAGATGATGTGCTCGCTTAATAGAAAGTTCTCGCTTGATTCGTCGGGTCTCAGTATTGATAGCAGTATTCAACGCTTCCATTAGTTGGGGTAAGGTGATTTTTCGTAAACGTGGCAAAGGTGTTTTCGGGATCAGGAGCGGCAATTCATCCCGGTCAATCTCAATGTGCTCAAGCTCTTTTTTCACCTCCTCTTTTCTTCCGAACAAAATCTCATCAATACTCCGAATATATTTGTTGATAAGAAATTCTGATTTGATCCGAAGGAGTAATGAAGCTGCAAGTAATACTTTACTCGAGATATAAAAATCAGGATCCTGTTCCATCTGAAAAATTTTCTCAAAATATTTATTCGTCAAAACAATAATGTCAACATCCCACGGATCCAATTGTTCGGAATTAATTAAATCATAAATGATGACCTGCCAATCAGGCTGCCTGCTGGTAATAACGTCATAGACTTGATTAGAGGTTATTTTCTCGATAGGAGCTACTTTTTCATCGACAACCGCTATAGTCTCCTCTTCCTCTCCCAAAAACTCTTCAAACCCCATGTTGCATAAAGATAGAAGAACTTATAAAATGTCAGATTGTAATACAACCTCTATTGGACGCGAAAATATTAGTATGTCATTATCTAGTTACAACAAATAGAAAAGTTTATAAACCTCCTATGTGTGTATATACTATCACCTCTTTTTCCCCAGAAGAGCCAGGACTTACAATTTTTGTTTGACACCGGCTTTTCTAGGGTTTGTAAAAATTGACTTCAACCCTTTTCATGCTTCTTATAAGAAAAGAAGTATTGCATACAAGAAAATCTAGTCTAAAATCTAGCACTGCTTGACGAATACTTCTTAAATTTTTTGTTAAAATAGTGCGGCTAAGCATTTCCTTTAATGGAATTATCCCACATAAATTCAAAATATTTTCTATAGCCTTCGGCTATTTTATCACTTATTATAACTACGACAAAAGGCTCCTCTCCCCAATACATTGATGCAACTCTATTTCCAAATATTTCTATAGAACACGTTGAAGTAAATCCTTTGGGCAAAAAACGATACTTATTATTTTTTAGAATTTTTGTTATTACATGATTTTTATTGTTTGAATCTTGCAATTCATAATAGAATAGATGTTTGTATTTTATTCCTTTTTTTAGTCTTTCTGTTTCCATTTTTGGCAAAAAAAATTCCCATCTTGGATCCAACCAGTTACCTCTTCCACCTATAACGAATAAATCTTCCCCGGTTCTAATCATGTCCCAATAAAAATTTTTTATAGATTCTATTCCTTTATACACAATAGTTTCTTCGACAGTAGCCGTTGCTTTAAAATTACTTTTCATGCTTGGAAGAGATTTTTCAAGCATAGATTCTTTTTCTCGTAAAATATCCATCAGCTTTTCCGGATCTATTGCCTTAAATTTTTTTATCCCTTTATCAATTGTTTCAGAGCATAATCCTTTTTCTTTTAATTTTTTTAAAGTGTCGTAAGTATTTCTTCTTTGAATTTTTGCATGCAAAGCTAGTTTATTTGCAGTCGTTATTCCGGACATAAGCAATGCTTCATACACCTTTGCTTCATTGGTACTTAAGCCCATTTGTTGCAAAATTTCTTGATACATGTCTCTGGAAAGAAATATGTATTCTTAAATCTTTGCATATGTGGTGTTAAAAGACACCCTAAGCATTTAAGTATTGTGAAGTACCTACTTTTAGATAGTAAATTATAAAATAATAAAAATGACAAAACAAACAACTAAAGAAAGCGTTTATGAAAGATGTAATTGCAAAATAAAGCAATTAGAGAATAGAGCATTAGAATTGAAAAGAAGATTAGAGAATAATACCTTTTTTATGGAAAACCTTTCAAATGTAGATAGTATCACCCTTGGTTACGCTGGTGGAGCATCACAAACGGTAGAGAATATATCTCCGCAAGAATTTGATAGATTATGCAATATTAATGCCCGATATGGAATAACTGAAAGAGATGTTAGACTTGCATTAATAAATCATTCTCTTTCTACTAGTGCGTATGAAAGATTGTTAAAGTCAAGTGACCCTCTTGTACAAGAGATAGATGCATTTTGTAAGGATACAGGGATACCTTATTATTTAATGGGAGATAATACTACTACTAACATACTGCATAATATTATTTTAAGAAGAATAAATGAAGAAACGTATCGAGATTACTTGGAAGGTAGAAGTCCTATTGGCGTGATAAAAGGGAGAAGTGTATATCTGGGTATAGTTCGCAAAATGGCTGAATGAAATATTTCTAGGGTTTATAGTTTCTGATTACTTATCACTAAGAATCACACTGTTAAAAAGAGTAATCATCCTGTCTAGAATCAGGCACGGATTATGATGAGAAGAGGTGATAACTAACTAATTAAGCGCTTTTCAAAAATTCAGTATAATGGCATCGCCCGCAATAATTTCGAGTAGAAGTTTTCATTAAAAATATGCCAGGACCGCAACGCGGGCAGTATTTATCTCTGATAACGGTGTCCCCGTCAATTTTATATTTTGAATATTTTTTTGATACGGGCCTGTTTTCTTTCTTTTCTTTGGGCATAGTGGTAATCTCCTTCAATAATCCTGAAATAGTACTATTTAAATGTTTTCAGAAAATTAAAAGAACAGAACTCATTTAAAGAAGCAGTTCCTATCCCCAAGATGAACGGCTTCACCATTCAAAATAAAATATTGCACGAAAAATTCCCCATTGAGGACGCTTTCTCATTCAATAAAGAAAAACAGATCATGATCGTTGCCGACGGTATTACGCGAGATGCAGGACTGATAAGACTCCCGTTTGAAGAATTTATAGCGGAAGGATACAAAAAATATCCAAATCCAAGTCCGGCAAAATGGGCTGCAGACCTATTTATTGAAAGTGCGCTAACTTTTTTAAAAAACAAAAAAGAAATTGATGAACAAACCCTACGCAACGCATTCGAACACTCCAATAAACAAATTGATCAGCTTAACAAAGAAAAAAATCCGCTTTATCCTAACATCGATTACCTGATGAATGATTTATATGGAACGTTTGGAGCAATCGCCTGCATACAGAAAAATGTCCTGTATTGGGGATTTATAGGAGATTGTGGAATAGCGATTCTTACAAAAGAAGGAGGAATAAAGATGAGAACGCCTGACGACCAGGCTATTGCGCAAAGGATAAGAAATCAGCGACTGGAAAAAGGAGGGATAAAAGTAGTATGGGAACAGCCAGAGACACGTTTTATCAAACGCGCAGTCTTCAGAAATCGCCCCACAATACAAGGTTCTTTCGGAGAGCTAACCGGTGAAAAAGAAGCAATAGCATACGTAAAGACCGGAAAGACAATTATTTCGCCGAAAGATATAATCATGGTATATTCCGACGGTGTAGAACCCTTTCTCTTTGAGAATCCTAAAATTATGGCCCAGAAAGAACAGACAATAAAAGATTATTTTCAATCAAAAATTCTCGCCGAAGGAACAATAATATATCAGATATATAATTCTTAATAAAAAATCACATTCCCGCAAGCAACGACAAAAAAATGATGAGCAAGATTATTAATGCAACCAGCCACGCCATTTTTTTAAAAAATTTTCTTCGTTGCAGTACCCATCGTTCGGTGTCTTTAATATCTTTTTCAATTGTTTTTTCAAATGCAGCAAGAGCATTTTTCTGAGAAATCCGTTTTCCTCTCCTCTTTTGTGGCATACGAATATAAGGAGGAGGTAATATATAAGTTTAATTATTTATTGTTCAGATGCAGTTATAGAATCTCGATAAACAATAGCATGCGCAACAAAACGTAATTTTTCAGGATTTTCCCTATAATCAGTTCTCACTTTTTCCAAACAATTTCGGTATTCAGAAAAAAATTCATCAACTCTCTGCGTTCTGTCTTGACTTAAGTCAATCTCTCCGTCAAGATGAGTACCAAAAATACGGCTCGTGCCTCTAAAAACAAGTTCATAGTCTAAAAAGATAAAGGATCCTGTTCTTAATCGTTCATTGACGAGACTTAATGCAGTTTCAACACCATACAATAGTTCATCCAACTCTTCATCGTCAAGAACATCAAACTCAAGGTTTCTTTGATATAAAATAGTTGGATGGAGCAACTCAAGATGCTTATTTGCCATACTTCCTCTTACGCAGCAGATTGATTCTCAGAAACAGTACTCTTCGCAGCTTCAGCTGCTTTCTTCTTTTCCTCTTCCATTTTTTTCTTTTCCTCAATTTCCTGTTTTGCTTCTTCTTTTTTCTTTTTTCTTGTTTTTCCGAGCTTCTGAATTGACTCTAAATCTTTCAAATGGTCATATACGTGAGCATTCACAAGAAATGTGTTTTTCCCAAAATGCCCAAGTACTTGCAGGATATGCACCTGCCCTTCCGGCTTTGAAAATTTCTCAGAGATAACTGTTTTCATTTCATCATACGTCGGATTTTTTTCAGACTCAACAGTAAAAGAAACTTCCTGTCTTTTGAATAGTTCATTTCGCGTGTCCATAAGCATCTCCATTATAATTTTATCGCGTATAATCCGTTTTTATGTATCTTAAGATTTCGTGCCAGCTCTGATTTTTCTGCATTGATAATTTCAACCTTGCCTTTGAAAGAGTCCGATGTTTCCTTCCGATCACAATTAGGGCAGACATCTCCTTCATATATTCTCTTGCAATTCTTGCATGCTTTTTCCTTCGCCATTTTTAGTTCTCCTCGCCAAAAATGGCGAGCTCAAAATTTTTAATTTTATTGTTCGCCATTGTATGTTTATTCTTCCTTCTCCTTTCCTTTGGATTTTCTTACGATTGCCTTCACTTTTTTCTTTTCTTCTGAGATCCATTCCAGTTTTCCTAATCCCGGCTGTCGCATCGTCAAACCAATTTTTGGCTGATCGCCCTTATATGAAATAGCAACGATTCGCGCCAAACACGCATCTCGTTTTTTTAAAACTTTTTTTGAGTCTTTTCCCAGCAAGGTTCCTGAAGTCGAAAAGCTGACATAATCGTCCATGGTCTGACTGATATGAATGATCCCTTTCATCACGCCCAGATTGATGAACGCACCAAAATTAGTTATTTCGTCGATGATTCCACAGACTAATTCCTGCAGTTCAGGCTTCCATGCCAATAATTTAAATTTTGATTTGTAGTATGCTGCTCCATCTCCAGGAATGATGATACCGTCACCAACTTCCAGCACAGACATGATTCCGATAACTTCTCCGATTTCTTTATCATGATAATTAGAATATGTTTCCTGCAATTGCTTTGCTACAGCATCCGCAGTCATGAGCGCAAATAATTTCGGCTCCACTCGTACATAATCTTCTACTTCAACAATATAGAACATGTTAAAAATAATACAAAGGGTAGGTTTTTAAATCTTCACATTTTTCAAATGTGAATGAGTTAAAATATCCGCAGATATTTTAAAGGTTACTAAGATTATCGCGACAGTATCAACTGCTTATTCTTGTTCATCAAAACAACTCTTCCCAATGTTTCGCGCATCTCCCGATCCAGCGTACACACAATATTTTTTTTATTTTCCTGCGCAAGATTAATCAAAGCCTCATCAACAGTATTTCCTTCTGCTTTAACAATGCTGATTATCTTCTCAGAAATATACTTTTCAACTATCTGCAGGGCAAGTGACGCAGCTTCCTTATCTCTTCCGGTAGTTTTCTTAAATCGCGCTGTCCGCCTCACAAAAGGAATCTTTGTCTTTTTTTTATTCATCACTACATCAAGTTCCTCAATAACCTGCTCGGGCACAACAAGATCAAAATGTTCATGAAACATACTCTGCAATTTCTCAACATAATCAATTTTTTCTTTTGCGCAATAAATCAAAAAGTTCGTATCTAAGATGATTTTCATAAAATATGAAGAAAAAATAGTTTTTATAGGTATTGAAAACCCGTACAGCAATCCGCCCAATCGCAACATTTAAAAAACGTTTTTTCTAGTATATCCCATGTTATATGAATCAGTGATCTTCGGATTAGGGTTTATTGCCCTGCTATTCGCATTATTTTTGTTTCTCAAATTAAAACAGATAAACGTTGTTGATCCAAAAGTTGCGGAAATTTCCCGTCTTATAAAAGAAGGCGCAAAAAGTTACCTCACCAAACAATATAAGATTCTAGGCAGTGTTGCAATTGTTATAACAATTATTTTAGCGATCTTTGTCAGCTTTGCAATGGCAGGCTCATTTTTCTTTGGCGCATTGTTATCATCAGTTGCAGGAATTTTAGGCATGATGGTTGCAACAAGCGCAAACGCAAAGACAACTGAAGGATGCAAAAAAAGTTTAAATGAAGGATTAAAGGTTGCATTTTCATCAGGTGTTGTCATGGGCATGATTGTAGTAGGATTAGGAATTCTTGGAATCATTAGTACCTATGTATTATTCAAAGATATGGATGTCATGTTTGGTTTCGGATTAGGTGCTAGCTTAATTGCATTATTCGCACGAGTGGGCGGCGGCATTTACACCAAAGCTGCTGACATGGGCGCAGATCTCGTTGGAAAAGTGGAAAAAGGAATTCCTGAGGACGATCCCCGAAACCCTGCAGTCATCGCGGATAACGTCGGAGACAACGTAGGAGATGTTGCAGGCATGGGCGCAGACCTATTTGACAGCTATGTTCACAGCATCATCGCATCAATGGCGCTCGCATTATTATATTTCAACTCAAACGGCCTTGCAGGCGCATTATTCCCATTATTTATTGCAGCTATCGGAATCATCGCTTCAATCTTAGGAACATTTTTTGTGAGATTAAAAGAAAACGATCATCCACATAAAGCACTCAACAGAGGCATGTTCGCAAGCTCATTCTTTGTGATTATATTTTCTTTGGCAGCAGTGTTATGGATTTTTGGTGCAGCGCAACTTGCTCTTTTCTATTCCATAGTAACCGGATTAATTGCAGGAATCATCATCGGGTTGGCAACAGAGCATTACACATCTGATAAACGAAAACCAGTCATCTCAATTGCAAAAGCTTCTGAAACAGGTCCTGCAACAAACGTAGTGAGAGGTTTATCCGTCGGCATGATGAGCACACTTATTCCTGCCATGACAATAATTGTTGCCATTTTATTATCATTCAAGTTCGCAGGATTATTCGGAGTATCGCTAACAGCGATCGGCATGTTATCAATATTAGGAGTTATTCTTGCAACAGACACTTATGGTCCCGTCTCTGACAACGCAGCAGGTATTGCAGAAATGGCGGGATTAAAAGGCGATGTGAGAAAGCGCGCAGAAGAATTAGACGCAGTCGGAAACACAACCGCAGCAATAGGAAAAGGATTTGCCGTCGGCTCCGCAGTGTTAACTGCTTTAGCATTATTCTCCGTCTTTGCAGAAAAAGCCCAATTAACAACCATTAACATGTTAGACCCGCTCGTTCTTTCAGGAGCTTTAATCGGAGGAATCTTATCATTTATATTTGCTGCATTAGTCTTAAATTCTGTCGGAAAAACTGCCTATGCAATGGTGAATGAGGTAAGAAGACAATTCAGAGAGAATAAAGATTTGATGAAGGGAAAAGCAAAACCAGATTATGATCGACCGATTCAGATCTCAACGCAGGCCGCATTAAAAGAAATGATGCTTCCGGGAATCTTGTCAATTATTGTTCCGCTTCTGGTCGGGTTGATTATGGGATTGCCCGCATTGGGAGGATTGCTTGCCGGGATGACAATTACTGCGTTTTTGCTTGCAGTCACCTTATCAAATGCAGGTGGTGCATGGGACAATGCAAAAAAATATATTGAAAAAGGAAATTTAGGTGGCAAGGGAAGTGACGCGCATAAAGCAGCAGTAGTCGGCGACACCGTCGGAGATGGTGCAAAAGATGCCGCAGGTCCTTCATTAAACATCATGATTAAGTTAGTGTCAATTGTGGCATTACTACTTGCGATTGTCTTGATGGCGTGATTCACCCTCAACAAACATTTATATAATTTATTTCTCTCATAATAAAAAAGGTGAACACAGTGGACGAACTAGAACACATTCTTGAAATTCTCAAGCGAGTGAAGAAAGCACTGGATAAAAAGGAGTATATCACCATAAAAAAATTAAGTGATGAAATCACAGATCATGCATCCATGCATCAGGATTCTGACCTTATTGCAACAGCAGTCATCATCTATTCATTAAGCAAGCTCATTGAACGCGAGGACTATAAAAAAGGAAAAGAATGGACTGTCTTCTACAACAAATTCTGTAGGAATATCGATGATACGATCCAAGGATTGGAAAAAAATGATATAAAAATTTTCAGAGATGAAGTCGCAGCCAATCGGGCATTGATCGATAGCTTAAGTCGAGATCTAAAAACCTACATCACCGACGTATTCCGCAAGGCAAAGATCAACAAGGCCTCACGATTATATGACCAGGGAATATCCATGGAAAAAACTGCAAAAATTTTGGGAGTGAGCATATGGGAGTTGCAGGAATATACCGGCCAGAAAAAAGGAGATGATGTCCATTTAACATTGACCTGGCCCATTAAGAACCGAATTAAACTTGCTGAAGAAATTTTTCAATAAAGGAAAATGAAAAAAAAATATCTCATCTTTGATGCAGGCCCGCTCATTAATTTCTCCATGAACGGACTTATAGATATATTGGAAAAACTGCAAAAAGAGTTCAAGGGAGAATTTCTCATAACAAAAGAAGTCAAGGAAGAAATTATCGACAATCCAATTATTATAAAAAAGTTTGAACTGGAAGCATTGCGTCTTGAAACGCTGTTCAAAAAAGGAACTATAAAACACGCCGACCTCGCCAAAGCAGAAGTGGAAGAATTGCGCGTGATAAGGGACAAATTATTGCAGATCGCCAACAGCATGTTCAAGTCACGCAAAGGTCCGATTCATTTGCTGGACAAAGGAGAAGCAGCAGCGCTTGCCCTTTCAGTCATTCTGGAAAGAAAGCTCAAAGAGTCAATTCCACTAGTCATTGACGAACGAACAGCGCGGATGCTCTGCGAAAATCCGGATAATCTAAAAAAGATATTTGAGAAAAAGTTTCGAGGTCCAGTATACGCTGACAGAAGAAGCTATCAGGAATTTGAAAATTTCAAAGTCATTAGAAGCACAGAACTCATGTATATCGCATACAAAAAGAAGCTGTTCGACAGCAAAGACAAAAGAATGCTGGATGCCCTGCTCTATGCCCTCAAATTTCACGGCTGCTCAATCACCGACGATGAAATTAGCGAAATAAAGGCGATTGCGGGATAATGTTATTTTTTGTAAAAACCATATCTTTTTAAAATAAGTTTTTTTAGTAGCTTTACGGGAGTATAGTTCAACGGTAGAATATGAGCCTCCAGAGCTTGTGATGTCGGTTCGATTCCGGCTACTCCCATTCACAAATATATAGTTTCAAAAACAGAAATGTTTTTAAATAAAACACACGATGACTTCTCATGCCGACAGAAACAATAACTCCCTACAAAGTAGAAGGATATGGTACGACTATAAAAGATGCTCTCAGTAATCTTTCTAGAAACGAAGAAGGATTGAGAAAAAAATTATCTGATGCACATGTTTCTACTGACGCTCCGCATCGAACCGTATATGTCGCAAAGTTTTTTGAAAAACAAGGACTTGAAACACAGGTAGTATGCCCCGAATTTACAATTCGTGTTGAAAGTGCTGACGACATTCAAAAAGAAGCGGAAAAAAGAGCAAACGGTGGTTCCCTGCAATCATACGATTCAAGTATTACAATTCAACGATATTTTGATCTTGATGATAAACAATTGGCAGCGGCAAGAGGCGGCAATAGTGGAAGTGCGCGACCTCCAACCGCAGGATACGACGACGTCAAAAAAGACGGCTTATCTGATTTAATTCAAACACTAGGTTAAAAAGAGTTCTATAAAATTTTAGACGAGAAATATGATCGAGAAGAAATTAGAATTTCCTGAGGAATCGATAAAGTTAGCGAGAGAAATCGCTGCGCGTTATAAAAAAAGATCACGATCAAAACGAGACCAAGCTGCAAATCTCTATGAGGGACATTTTCTTGAGATACTCTACGGATTTGACGAATCTATAAAAACAGGAAATTGTGGACGATATCTCCACGAAATTGTAAAAGAAGCTGACTGCTTTATTATGGCAGGAGTAACCTATCTCGTCGCACGCGAATGTGGATTGCGTCCTCAATTATACCATGCAACAGGAATGAAGAATCTCAAAGAAGGACAGGATTCATCAGAATTAGGAGCAGCAGATCATGCATTTGTCGTGTGTCAATTAGGAAAGACGAGATTACAGATGGTTGATCAGTTCATGTCAGGATGGGGAAGAGTTACATTTATTCCAGAGGAAAATGCACTCACAATTTATAATAAAAATAAAACGAAGCTTATCCGTCGAGAATATGCATGTTTAGAAGCACTTTCTGAAGAAAATTATCTGAATATGATGGAAAGAAACAGAACATCAGAAGGAGGAAGAGTTGCACTTTCGGCAACACAGAAACTACATTATGCAAGAAGAGCAGTGTACCTTACCTTTGACCCAACAAAAAATATGCTTACTTCTCGTACCTCTCTTCGTAGAGATCGTCCACTCAATGAAAAATTAACAAAAGAACTTGCAATTGAATTTTCTACTGCCGTTGCTGAGGACGGATCTTTTGATTTCTATGACGGAACTCTGTCCTACTTTAATGCAGAAAATATCGGATGGGTAGACCATACAAATGCCCAAGTACCGGTGTTGTTCCCGCTCAGAACTGCGAAACAATTATGGGATATATGGGATATGTGTGTAAGAGCAAGTGGAAGAAAGGCTGCAGTTAACCGATTAGGACATGCAAAATTGGAAGAATTACTAATAACTATAGGATGTGATCGGATGCTCCAGATAAAACCAGATTCAATTGTCCATCAAACAATTACTGAAAAAAACCAGGAAGAAGAACTCAAAACAGTAAGACAACAATGTGAGCAATCAGCGTCTGATTTTGTAGTAAGAACGCAGAATGACGAAACAAGCTATAAGGTTCTTCTCAGAAAAGCTCACTATATCCGTGAACAACAAGCAAGAAAATCTCCTGAAAATCCTCGCGGTTTTATTTTTAGTGCAGAAGAACATGAGGCAGTGATCTATCAAGAACTTGAATCAGTGAAGCATAATTGCCAGATATATATAGACAAAATAATAGAACTGGCAGAAGTTGAAGCACGTCTGCAAAAAAGAAGCAAATACCATGCACAAAGAAAAGTTGAAAAAGGAAAATATGCTCATAACAAAAGCGTTCAATTTTTTGATGATTTGAGTGGCCTTAGAAATGTACAGAGTTTTCCAGAATGTT
>JBDKJQ010000052.1:0-17111 GCA_039796495.1 archaeon
CCATCTGAAAAGAATTATTATAATAAAGTCAATAGAGAGGAATTCATTTTTTTAGACGACATTCAATTAACAGGAGAAGATATAACTCCGGCGTATACCGATAAAACAAATCAAGTTCTTATGGGACGATTTGGAAATGTTATGCTTATTAATGGAAAAGAAAATTATAATTTGAATGTTAAGAAAGGAGAAGTTGTGCGATTTTATATAACAAATGCTGCCAATACACGTTTATTTAATTTTTCTATTACCGGAGTAAAAATTAAAATTATTGGTAGCGACGGAGGAAATTATGAAAACGAGTTTTTTGATGAATCAGTAATTATAGCGCCGTCTGAGCGGGCAGTTATCGAAGTATTTTTTGAAAAAGCGGGAACGTACAAAATTCTTAATAACAACCCATTGCAAACGTACGTATTGGGGACAGTAACAGTTATGAATGAAAAAGTTTCTGATGATTTCTCCTTATTGTTTTCAGCCTTACAAAAAAATGATTTTACCTTCGATTATGTACATTATATCGATAAAAATCCAGATGTTTCTTTGAAACTTGATGTGGATATTCCGGGTATGGGCATGATGGGACAACATATGCAAATGAATCATGCCGATGAGAATGGGCTTGAATGGGAAGATGTTATGCGCATGATGAATCTTGGTAGCTCCAGTAATACGATTGATTGGAAAATTGTTGATGAGCAAACGGGGAAATCCAATATGGATATTATGTATCATTGGAACGTTGGCGATGTTGTTAAGATGCGCATCACTAATGACGAATATTCTGCACATCCGATGCAACACCCAATCCATTTGCATGGTCAAAGATTTTTGGTATTAGCTCAAGACGGTGTAACAAATGAAAATCTTGTCTGGAAAGATACAGTCCTTGTACCGACGGGGAAGTCAGTTGATCTCCTTGTTGAAATGACTAATCCGGGTACATGGATGGCTCACTGCCATATTGCAGAACATTTAAGTGATGGCATGATGTTTGAGTTTGAGGTAAGCAAATGACTGAAAGATTACTAGAAAAACAGGAGCATATGAACGAACGTGTTTTTAATTTTGTTTCATCCCGTTATGATACGGGTATTATGGGAAAATGGCTTATCAAGGTCATTCAAAAAACCGTTGATGAAGCAGATGTGAAAAGAAATGCGAGCGTGTTAGACGCGGGTGCAGGAACAGGAAATCTTTTACAGATCTTAGAAAATAGGGACAAACAACTGAGATTGTTTGGCCTGGATATTTCCAGTGAAATGCTTTCTATCGCAAGAAAAAAGGTAAAAAAGGCTCGATTTATGAAATTGTCGGTCATGGATGTTGAGAAAAAATTCAAGAAAAATTTTTTTGATTATATTTTTGTCGTTGACGCATTTCATCATTTTCCTGACCATGAAAGGATCATGCGACAATTTCATACACTTTTAAAAAACAACGGACAAATTATTATTACCGATTTTGATTTTGGAAGCGTGTTTAATTATCTTTTTCATGTGATTGAGCCGGGCAATTCGTGGATTTTTACCAAAAAGGCAATGCGCAACTTATTTATAGAATCAGGATTTAGCATTGAGAAGCAGAAAAAGATAGGTTTATTTTCTGTTATGACCGTCGGCATTAAATCGAGGAAGAAAAAATGAAAAAAAAATTAACAATTGAAGGCATGCACTGTGCATCATGCGCAATAAACATGGAGAAAAGCCTCAGGAAAGTTGAAGGTGTCAAAGATGTCACCATAAGCCTGATGACCAAAAAGGGATTTGTCGAATGCGATGAAAAGGTCAGCGAAGAGGAATTAAAAAAAGCGGTTGCGCGCGTCGGATCTGCATATAAACTAGTGAAGGTGGAGTGATTTTAAAAATGGAAATGAACCCCTCAAAACACTCAATGCATGAAAATCACGAGACAAAGCAGCATGATATGCACGAACACAATCACGATCAACCAGTCGAAGATGTGGAAATTAAAAGCTGGAAAAGAAAATTAATCTGGAGCTGGATTTTTACTATTCCTATTGCTTTGTTAATGCTGTCAGAAAGATTTTTTGGCATGAGTATCTTCCCGGAATTCTGGATGGCTATTATCATTCTACTATTAGCATTTCCTGTCGTATTTATTTTCGGATGGCCGACTATTAAATCGGGATTGCAGGGATTGTATACTTTTTATTTCAACATGGATTCTCTGATTGTTTTAGGAACAGTTATTGCATATATAACTGGAATTATTTCTTTTTTCGGTTTTGGATTAGACTACTCTGGTGTTTCTGCAATGATCATGTCATTTTTCACGACGGGAAAGTATGTTGAGGCTTTAGCACGAGGTCGTGCTTCACAAGAGATTAAAAAATTATTAGAACTCGGTGCAAAAAAAGCGCGCGTGCTCAGAGGAAAGCAAGAAATAGAAATTCCTATTGAAGACATAAAAATTAGTGATGTGATAATTGTGCGGCCGGGAGAAAAAATTCCCACTGACGGAGTTGTAATCAAAGGCGAGAGTTCTGTTGATGAATCAATGGTGACCGGTGAAAGTCTTCCTGTTGAAAAAAAGAAGGGAAGCACAGTTATTGGTGCAACTATAAATCAAGACGGTATTTTATATGTCAAGACAACAAAAGTTGGCAACGATACATTTTTAGCGCATATTATTAACTTAGTTGAGGAAGCACAAGGCACAAAAATTCCCATACAAAAATTAGCTGATAAAATCACCGGCATTTTCGTGCCGACAATACTCATTGTTGCTGTTTTGACTTTTGTTGGGTGGTTTTATTTTTCAGGTGATTTTAGCATATCAATTGGTATTGCTGTTGCAGTATTAGTTATCGCATGTCCCTGTGCGTTAGGATTAGCAACACCGACGGTATTAATGGTCGGAAGCGGTATGGGAGCGCAACGCGGTATTTTAATAAGGAAAGGAGAAGCAATTCAAACCATGAAAGAAATTAAAATTATTGTGTTTGATAAAACCGGAACTATCACAAAAGGCAAGCCAGAAGTAACGAATATTTACAGTACAATAAAAGAAAGCTATGTTTTAGAAATTGCAGCAAGTTTGGAAACACTAAGTGAGCATCCCATTGCACGAGCAATTGTTGAAAAGGCAGATTTAAAAAAATATAAGTCGGTTAAGGGATTTAAAATTATTAGAGGAAGGGGAATTGAAGGAAAAATTGGTAATAAAGACATTGTTATTGGGAATAGAACTCTGATGAAAGAAAGAAAAATCTCTTTGAATGATTTTGAAAATAAAATTGAACAATTCGAAAAGCAAGGCAAAACAACCATGATCGTAAGCGAGAATAAAAAAATTATCGGAGTCATTGCTGTTGCCGACGCTGTGAAAGAAGATTCTATCAAGGCCATTAGTTTAATGACAAGCGCAGGGTATAGGACCATCATGATTACCGGAGATAATGAAACAACTGCAAAAGCAATTGCAGAAAAAGTCGGTATCAAAGAAGTAATCGCAAATGTCCTTCCTGAAGACAAGGCAAAAAAAGTTGAAGAATTACAAAAACAGGCAATGGTTGCATTTGTCGGCGACGGTATTAATGATGCGCCTGCATTAAAACAAAGCAATGTCGGCATTGCCATGGGAAGCGGAACAGACATTGCAATAGAGGCAGGAGATATTGTCCTCGTAAAAAGTTCTTTGGTAGGAGTAGTTCAAGCTATAAAATTAAGCAAAGCAACGTTTCGAAAGATAAAACAAAATTTATTCTGGGCATTTGCCTATAATGTTGTTGCCATTCCGCTTGCAATCGGAGGATTTTTGCATCCAGTGATTGCTGAGATTGCCATGGCTCTTTCATCAATAACTGTGGTCACGAATGCAAATTTATTGAGAAGGGAAAGAATATGATTCAATCATCTAAACTTGTCGTCATTTTTTCATAGTCAGAAACTTTTAAGTATATTTTATCTTTACTATATTATCGGTTGTCCTGGAAAGGATGTGACCACGAAAGCCTCTGTGAGGCACTCAGCTATTAATACGGAGACAGGACTATAACTCTCTGTACGAAACCTGTGTCTCTTATGCTTTGCGTCGTGGCACGAAGGAGATAACCTTTAGAACACATTGATAGGTTAAGATTGATTTCAAGAGGTGTTTGAGGCACTTCCTTCACCGAGTCCTTATCTACAATGGCAAAAAAGAGGTCAAAGAAAAAACAAAGACGAAAAAAAGGACGAGGTCCAAGTAAAAAGAGTAAAAAATCAAAAATAAAAAAGATTCTCGCGTATTTGCGTTCACGGAAAAAGAAATCTACAAAGAAAAAGTCTAAGAGAAAGAAAAAGTAATCACTTCTTCCACCGTTTCAACTCAGGAATAATTTCATTCGCAAGTCGCTCAGCCTTCTCACGCGGAAACTCCAATTGTGTGGTCATATGTTCAATAGAACTTTCTATCATCTCGTCCATCGTGAGATTTGGTTTTGTAAACTGTCCTTGTTGAAAACAAAACTGACAGTATTCCTTGTTCACGCTTCCGTCGGCATTTGTCCCGAAAAATTGTTCCGGCAGGGGAAATCCCAGCGGCATGCCGCAGCTTTGACAACGGGGTTTATCTAACATAATTCCAGTAATCAAAAGGAGTATAAAAAGTTGTTGAAGTTATTTGTGCGCTTTCTCCCACAAACTATAAAAAAACTTCCTGTACGCCTCTGCATTATCCTTTGACCTTATGGTAAAAACACGGGGAACCTCAGACCATATAAATGTTGCAACGGTGTCTTTGAATATTGAAATGCTTGGGGGAAAGGGATAGGAGGTCGCGCGATATTCATACAATAAGCTCCCCTGATTTTTTAATTTCTGCGCATTAATCACATCTTTTTTCTGGCAAAGTATCTTCGCTCGTCCCCCTTTCTGTGCACGCAGTGTATGAAATTTGTCAAGCAAAATCAGGATTTGTTTATGTCTATATGCTTCAGGAGGGAATGCAAAGCCGAGATATTCGTCCCTTTTTTTAAGGCCATTCACCATCTCCACCGAGAGCGTTTTAATTCCCTCAAAACCGTGATAGACTCTCGTCTGATGTTCTGATTGTTTTATTTTCTGTTTTGCGAGTAATTGAGGAAGTATTTTTTTAAAAGAAATTTTCTGCTCTCTTAAAGCACGTTCTTTCGCACTTAGATAATTAAAAAGTTTATGAGGAGAAAGCGCCTGAAAATAGCGCGTGTTATTTTTTATGATCTCACTCACCAGTCCCTTTTCTTTTAATCTCTCCAGAATTTCGTAAACTTTTGATCGCGCAACCTTTGATACAGTGATGATTGGCCCCGTCGTACTTGTTCCATTTTCCAATAATGCAAAATAAACCTTGATCTCCCCTCGCGTCAGTCCTATTTCATTAAGTAGTTGATGCATAATTTTTAACAAAACAAGACTATATAAAATTTTTCTTTGCTCACCCCTAATGGGGGAATAATGAATAAATATAGCCAATAATAATTTTAATCATGAATAAAAAATATCTCAATGAAATCTCACTTTCAGTTAAAGATATCGCTCGCACGCTTTATGACTTTTCAACAACGGGAGGAATTGTTATTCCCCACGTATTGACGGAAAACGCACGAAATGATCTGATGGAAGTTATTGACTCTCTGAGAAATTATTTTGTTGATGCACCCAAGCGCGAAGGAAACGTTATACAGAACTTGCAACATCTCTATATTGAAAACAATCAATTGATGATCAATAATGCTTCACAGAAGATATTAGATACTCTCGTGGAAGAATACACTCCCTTTTATGAGGCTTTAGCGGAAGTTGCGCAGTTCACAAATCCTGCGTTTAATTCTTTAGGATTCCATAAGTATCCGACAGGAATGCAGGGAATAACTCCTCACCGCGATTACAAGTCTGATAGAGATTTAATTTCTATTTTTATCATAAAAGGTAAGGCTCCTTTTTATCTTCATGTAGATAAGCAAGGCAATGGTGCAGTAGAACTGGATTCCAGTCCCGGAAATCTCATACTGATGCGTGCAGCACGTAATCCTGGCGAACAAAAGTTCAGGCCGACTCATTCAGTAGGGATAATTGAAGAAGAAAGATACAGCTTTATCATTCGTCATCGGGAGATCGATGATCGCGCTTGAAAAATCTGCAAGAGCTCATGTAGTAGACGCTCATACGCAAGAACTCGTGCGGCAAATGAATAATCTTAAAACAGTACGTTATTATCGCGGCATGGAATTTATCGTCTATCCTCGCGTGTTTTTTCCCTTGCCTCACTCGTCCAGTCTGAAAGGAATCACAAAAAAGGATATTGCAATATATAATGGAAAACGCGTCTTGGATGTTGGCTGCGGAACAGGATTATGGTCGGTGATTGCCGCATTAAGTGGCGCACAAGAAGTGACTGCTGTTGATAACAATTCTGATGCCATCAACAATACATACGAGAATTGCAGAAAATACAAATTAACAGACAAGATAAAAATAGTAGAAAGCGATTTATTCAATAATGTTTCAGGAACGTACGATGTTATTATAGGATATCTTCCCATCGTGCCGCGTGCTGTTGATGCAGTGTGGCAATACGCCGTGTTTGATCCTGACTTTTTAATTCATCAACGATTTTTTCACGGAGTGAAAAACTACCTTGCAAAAAACGGAATAATAAAGATGGTGCATGCAAGCAAGGGAGATAGTCCGAGCTTTGAAGCGATGGTCCGAGAACATGAACTGATTATTGACAAGAAAACTTCCTCACAAAAATTCGGACATACCTGGCATTTTTACAACTTGAAATTGCAATAAAATTACTACATCATACTTTCGTAGAATTTTTTCCCTTCGACAGTTAATTTGTAATGAAATGCTTCCATAGATTTTCCTTTTGGAAATTCTTCAAGCAATCCTGCAATACAAAGAATTCTGCAAACATACGGTTCATCAGCTTCAGGATAGATGCTTTCGTCAGGCGATATTCTCTGAAATATTCCTATACAATCACTTAAAAATTTCGTTCTTTGTTTTGTGCTGACCTGAAATCCTTCAGAAATTTTTCTTACCAATCCCTCTTGCATTTCTTCTATATTCATAAAAAATAGCGAGAGGTGGATTTGAACCACCGACCTCCGGGTTATGGGCCCGGCGAGAACTCCAGGCTTCTCTATCTCGCTATGGGGAAAATCAAACGAAAAAGACTTATAAAGTTACCGATTCTTTTCATGAAATGAAACTCCTCGCAATCGGTGACCCGCACGGAAATATCAACCAAATAAAAAAAATTCCACTGAAAGGAGTTGATGTAATTGTATTGACGGGAGATTTGGGGAGGGTAGATCTTGATAGAAAGATGGCTTTTGAAAACCTTAGAAGAAAAAATAATGGTCTTCCGCCAAAAGAATTTTCAGCCCAGCAAAGAAGAAGAGCATTCATGCAGATTTATAATTCTTCAATAAAAGTCGTTTCATATCTCTCAAAACACGCCCCGGTCCGCACCATCTATGGAAATGTCGAATATACAGACAAAGATACAAAAAAACTCTCCAAAAAAATCGGATATAATCTTCCCCTATTATCCAAAGAACTCAAAAAATTAAAAGTTAAGATCATCAATGATACACTACTAAAAATAAACAATACGAAAATCGGCGGACTGAAATTTTTTCTTGACACTAATTGGGTAAAAGATTTTAAGCCCACAGAGTATAAAAAAAGAATGGAAAAAGCACGAAAAGAAACAGAAAAAGCCAGACAAATCCTACAAAAATTTGGAAAGGTTGACCTTCTGGTCTGCCATCAGCCGCCCCATGGAATATTAGACAAAGTACAATCACAACACGCTCCAAAAAACTGGCAAGGCAAGCATGCAGGAAGTAAACTCATTGCAGATTATATCAAAAAGAAACAACCAAAATATGTTTTCTGCGGACACATTCATGAAGGACAAGGATCAGCAAAAATAGGAAAAACTGAAGTGTATAACCTCGGAGTATGTGGCTGGAAAATGGTGGAGATGTAACCTATGACAAAAGTTCTCGGCATCGACGAAGCAGGCAAAGGCCCCGTGATTGGCCCTCTTGTTATAGCAGGCGTAATGATTGAAGAAGGAAGTGAAGAACTAATAGAAGGGGTCAAAGATTCTAAAATGCTACCACATAAAAAAAGAATTGAATTAGACAAAAAAATAAAGGCAAACTGTGAGTTTATGATAATCGAGGTACAGCCCAAAGAAATCGACCAGGCTGTTGAATCAAAAACATTAAACCTTAATTGGCTGGAAGCGCACAAGCAGGCGGAAATAATCAATAACTTAAGTCCTGACAAAGCGATTATTGATTGTCCTTCTCCAAATTGCAAGGCATATGAAAAATATCTCAGAGATTTATTGGTGAATAAAAAAATTCAATTAATTGTTGAGCATAAGGCTGATGTGAATTATCCACCCTGCTCGGCAGCATCGATAATCGCAAAGGTAAGAAGAGAAGAAACAATGGAAGAAATAAAAAGTAAATACGGCGACACAGGGCCAGGCTATCCCGCAAATGAGACAACACAAAAATTCATAAAAGAAAACTGGGAAAAGCACCCCGATATCTTCAGAAAGTCATGGGCAACATTCAAAAATCAGGAGAAACTGAAAGGCCAGAAAAGTCTGGAAGGATTTTAGTTTGAAATATATATTCAAAAAGCAATTTCTTTATTAATCAATTTATTTTTCAAACAGGATGAAAAAAGGGATGTTTATCGTATTTGAAGGAATTGACGGGAGTGGCAAAGGAACTCAGATGCTGCTGCTTGCTGAATATATCAAGAAACTCGATAAGTATCAAGACATTCTCCTGACCCATGAACCCTGGAAAAGTAAAAAGATAAAAGAACGCCTTGAGAAAGAGAAGGATGCGTTTTCCTCTGGACTGGAGATAGCGCGGTTATTCGTGCATGATAGAAAAATGCACAGCAACCGGTTAATCATTCCCACTATACGGAAAGGAATTTTTGTTGTGTGTGACAGGTATATTCTCTCAACAGTTGCCTATCAGTCCACACAAGGAATTCCTATTAGCCGCTTAGTACACATGCACTCTAAGAAAAAAATTCTAGTTCCTGATGTAACTTTTTTCATTGATGTTCCGTCGGAAATAGCTGAAGAGCGGCTCAAAAAAAGAGGTGACCCGATAGAAAAATTTGAAAAAAGAGAATTTAGAGATAAATTAATTCATCAATACAAAGAAGTAATCAGACAGTTCCAAGACAAGCGACAGGAAAATATTATAGTAATCGATGGTTCCAAAGACGTTCAGTCAATTGCAAAAAATATTAAACAGAAATTCGAAGCAGTATATAATAACTGGATAATAGAAAATAAAAATGGAAGTTAGAATACCTAAAAATGAAGAGTATGCACAGGCAAGTATTACGGTTGTTGGATTAACACACGTATATGGAAGACCTCAATATATTTTAGTAAACTCCGACGGAGGGACAAATCAAAGGTTAAAATTTCCTGGCCTGCAGTTTCGCGCACCTTCACAGAATAAAACTCTTGAAGATATGGCAACAGAACGATTTGAAGAACAGACAGGGTTAAGGATTGCCAAATCTCTCGGATTGCGAACCATACTTTCTGCACGCTCTCGGCACACAAATCAATGGATATTCAGAAACATATTCTTTGTTGCAGTGGAGGATGTAGTTCCATACAAAAGACCAGATGGTGAAAGAAAAGTGTATCTGGCTGATGTAGGACACGGAAGAAAACAAAAAGAGTATCAGGTAAGTGAACTAATGAATTCTCGAAATAAAATTCCCCTTGAATGGGTCATCGGAGACAATCAAATTGTCGCTCGCATAGCAACGGATATTCTGCGTAATTATGATCGAAAGAATAATACAACTGATTGGTATAGAAAAATTCCTTGTGTTTCCGCATCTCCTTTGACTGAAAGGAGCGATCGTCCATTAGGATGTGGGTTGGCAGTTTCAAGTATTATGTTGCTGTATCAACCAAGTGAAAATGATTCAACACAAATTATATTGCTTCAGAGAAAAGGAGACGAATATCCGGGCTACGCCGGCGGAAAAATAGAAACACCAACATCTGCTGAGTCTTTGAATCTAAATCCTGTCAGTTGTTGTTCAGAAGAAGGTGCTCAGGAATATGGTTTTCGTATCGAGCCACGCGCATTAATTTGTTGCGCATGTACTCCATTAGATGTCTCTGATCCGACAAAATTTTATAATAGCATTGTTACCTATGCATTTGTTGCAGAACCCACAAATCCTTATCAAGTTGAAGATGCTTTAAAACATCCAGAAAAATATCTTGAGGGAAAAATGGAAAAATATGTTGTGGAAACTCTGGACGAGCATCGTGATCGAGTTTTCAGAAAAGAATTACGGATGCCCGACATGATTTCAGCAGGAGAGCAGTTTTATGCAAGTTCTCCCGGAGATAAAATACCGCTCACCCATATCAGATCGTCAGGTATGAAATAGAACTTTCTCTAGAGTAGTGACAATAAAAAGGTTTATAAATTTGTTTTTCTTTCAAACATTATGAGACATTCTCCCGCTACAAAACTAGATGCAAAAAAGCTGAAGAAAAAATTTTCATTAAAAGCGTTATTAACAGATGCGGCGCTCTCAGGTGTAGTAGGAACTGCCCTCGGCGCAGGATCCTTTCTTGGGTTGAATTATTTGGGAAACACCTTGACCGGCACATTTAGGAATGCAGAAAGAGAAATCAGGGAATTATCTTTGGATGTGAAGGAACTTTCAGGCTCATTAGAAAACAAGCTCGTTGAGGAAAGAAAAAAACTAGAACAACAATATACAGAAGGAGCATTACAGATTTACGAAGAGTTAGGCATCGCAACCCCTGCGGAAACAAAAGAAATCGAAACCATCATAAAAAACTACGAGGAATTTGAGAAACACTATGATTTTGCAGAGCGGGCAAAAACATTCAAAGATAGGATAGACAGAAAACTTTTAACGTTGGACGAAAAATTAGAATCCTATCAGCCGGAAGTATTACGAGGAGTAAACGACCAGATAAGAAAATTATTTGGAAAGCCAACAGGAGAAAAAGGAAAAGAGTTCAGAAAAGATGTAAAGACCAGACTTGACTCCTTGTGCGCTATCTACGACGTCAACAGCGATAATAGAAAAGCCCAGGCTGAAGTGCTCAAGACAATCAATAGATATTTGCAAGATTCATCACTTTCCGACGAAGAAAAAGCGTTGTACAGTTTCCTCAAAGACCAGCACACACAAGCAGGAAATGAAGATAATATAAGAAACTTTATCCAAGATTACGGAACATACTCCGAGCGGCAGGCAACCTTATTGCAATTGCGCGAATCAATTACCGAAGCTGAGGAAGTCTATGGCAAGATCAGAGAGAATAAACAGTATATCACGGGTTTGCAAGGCTTATTAAAGGAAGGGATAGACCTCAAACAGAAAGTAAGAGAAAAAAGCGCAGGGGAAGTCACCGCTTACAAAAAGCAAATAGATAATGAAATCAGTTCGTTGCAAGGTGCTGTTAAGGGAGTTGTTACCGAATTAAAAAGAAAAGGATATGATATAGAAACCCGTGAAGACGCGAAAGGAAAACAAACCTACTCAACTCTATTTGAGCGACAATTACATCCTTTGATTAATGCAGCATCAATAATTATGGGAGTAGCAGGAGCGATGTTCACATTCAGAGAACTCAGCAAAGGAAGAAAAATGCGGGCACTGAATAAGGCATTAGAATATGCAGTTAATGCTCACAATTCTATCGTTGATAATTACACTGACTTAACAGACAGTCAATCAAGTATAGGTCTAGAAAAAACTATTCCCTCTGTTGAACAATCACCTGAAGTAGGGAAAGCAATTCGTTCAATAAAATCATCCTATACTCCTGATACAGAAATACATAAAAACTCTGATTCCTCTACTGGATATATAGAATATTACATATGAAAATTCGACAATGCATTCTGATTGAACCGTTCACCTGCAGGGAAACCGATTCAATTGTAACCGTGGCAAAGAAATTGAGAGAAATAAGCCTGCGTCATATCTTTGTAGTGGATGAAACAGGATATCCTCAGGGGATAATTTCAATGACTGATATCAACAATAGAGTCGTTGCAGAGGGAAAAGACGCAACAAATTTAAAAGCAAAGGATATTATGACCGCTCCGATTGATGTTGCTGATATCGACGATGATATAGAGCAATGGCATGCAACAATGACCGAAAAAAATCATGTCATGGAAGCAGTTGTTGAAAAAGGAAAGATGAAAGGGATTGTAACCATACACCAAATCATAAAAAATAGGGAGAAACATGAATAAAGAAAAATTTGTAGGAAAATATCTAGAAAGTTTGCTAGGAGACGGAGAGATTAAAGATCATCTGAAGGATAGGCCTGAAGGAGAAAGAAAGTTATTGGAAGGATATTTGAGAGGATCGCTGGAACGCTCATATCAATCGTATGCAAAAAATTATTTTGATTCGAAAGGATTAGGCAGTTATGTTTCAACATTGTTGCGATACGGTGGCGCTGTAGCTGATGCAATAGGAACATACATGTTCTGGGCATTAGGAGGGGCAGGATTGGGAGTAAAAGGTCTAGGCTTGCTTGAAAAATCAGTTGCCGATACAATTGACGCCGCTCATTATGCGAAATATGCGGAGAGCCCTCTCGTTGAGAAAATTGCAGATGAGGGAAAAGCTCTGGGTGAGGGAATTGCTGAAAGAGCTGCAGCATATCTGCCATTAGGAGCAGGAGAGCTTGCTGACTTGCTACGGGGAAGAAAAAAATTTGATGACAAGGTTCTGGGAAGGGCTGTGAACTATGCAAGGAAAGACTTTATGGATTATCTAATAAAAGCAGATGAGAAAGAGCCATACATAGTACCCTTAGAAAAATTCAGAAATCCTGACTATGCAGGAGAATCCGCACTCGCAGCGTAATGACTTGTCTCAGAGATATATTTAACTAATAACTGTTCTATTGCATCAACTGTCGGTTTTGCGGTTTCTAAAATTTTATTTCCCTTTGAAACATCAGCAAGAGCTTCAAGCATATCTTTTCTATTGTTCTGAAAATAATCTTGTTTTGATACCAAGCTCAAATGAGAAAGCCTTCGTGCATATTGTCTCCATAAAGGATTTTCAAATGCACGCAATTTGTCTTCTGAAGTTACTGTTCTTTCTCTTTCTGAAATAAGATAATCAAAATGAGGACTTGCTTCCTCTACTATGCTTTGTTCTCCTGAAACAGGATTAACAACACATCTCCTAAGAACAACATTTTTATGTGCTAATTCTTCATCCCTAATTAAATAGAGAACCCTATACTGTAATTCCGATAATTCCTCACTAGGATTGAATAGATCAATAGCTGCCCAATATGTATTGAATAAAGACCAAGTATGATAATCAGTCAGTTGTGATTCTAATTCTTTCGGTATAAATGGACTAACATCACTATTAACTCCTATCCCCGCATCTTCTCTTTTTGAAATTTTTAATTGCGTTTTTAATTCAATTTTATCTGCAAGGCTTACAACTTCATATCCCAGTCGTAATCTAGAAAGCTGTTCAACAAATTGATAAGGTAAACCCCATAATCCTCGTTCAAATGCTTGAAAAGTCATTATTCAATCATTTCTAGGAATATTATAAATATTATTGTCTTGACAAGGCAGTGTGAAATCTTAAAAACCTTACTTTCTTAGCTAATTATTAATTTTGGTATGACCCACAATAAAAATCAAAGATTTTTAAGCATGTCAATTGTAGACATGTAAGGAGAAAAATTGACACACATAAAAAAACTGGTGATGAAAGGATTCAAGAGTTTTGCTCGAGAAACAATTATTGATCTGGACAAGCACATGAATATTTTTGTCGGACCAAACGGCAGTGGGAAAAGCAATATTACTGACAGTCTCTGTTTTGTATTAGGAAGGCTCTCAATAAAATCAATCAGGGCAGCAAAATCATCTCATCTCATCTTTTCAGGGAACAAGCATTACAAAGGTGCTGATCTTGCGTATGTGGAGATTGTATGGGACAATACTGACAAGGCATTTTCCATTGACAGCGATGAGATTGCAATCCGCAGAACCGTGAATAAATCAGGACAAAGCACCTATAAGATCAATAACCAAGTCAAAACTCGTCAGGAAGTGATCGAATTATTAAGCCAGGCAGGCATTGACCCGCACGGATTTAATATTGTACTGCAGGGAGAAATCATGAGGTTTGTACGCATGCCAGCAGACGAACGAAGAAAAATTCTCGAAGAGGTAGCCGGCATTTCAATTTACGAGATGAGAAAAGAAAAATCTTTAAGAGAATTGGAAAAAACCGACGAAAAACTACGGCAGGTGAATGCGATCCTGCGGGAAAGAACAAACTATCTGAAAAATCTTGAAAATGAAAGAGAAGAAGCTTTAAAATTTCAAAAATTGCAGGAGACAGTAAAGCGTTGCAAAGCTTCTATAATAAAAAAACAATTGCAGGAAAAAGAAAAACAGCATGACGAAATAATAAAAAGAATAGAAGAAAAGGAAAAAGAGATTGCAAAGTATGATCACACAATTTCCGAATATAAAAAACAAATTGAGGAGAATAATCAAAAGATAGAGGCGATTGCAAAAACCATACAAAAGTCAGCAGGTGTTGAGCAAGACACGCTTCTTGAAGAAATCTCTATTCTGAAGCAGGAATATGCAGGTTCGTTAGCACGAAAAGAAAATTTTGAGAATAAACTGCTGGAATTGGAAAGAAGAAAAAAAGCATTGGAAGATTCGCTTAAAAATGCAGAGGAAGAGATACAGCAGATGATGAAAGAAAAAGGGAAAAATGTAAAAAAGGATTTGGAAATAAAAAAGCAGAAGCTCCAGCAGCATGAAGAGCACAAACGGAAATACTACCAGTTGAAATCAAATGTTTCCTCACTCACGATACAGATTGAGGACAAGAAAAAACAGGTATACGGACTGAAAAACGAGTCTGGTTTTTTGATTGAGCAGATCCAGGAAATTGAAAAAGAAATATCCATTAATGAGTCGGCAGAAAAGCAGCAAAAAGCGCTTGCAGCACTCAAAATATTTATTGAATCATCGACGGCAAAAATAGCTGAACTGGAGCAGGCGCTCCTGGAAAAAGAAAAAGAACTTGCAGTCGAATATCAGATTATAAAAGATTCCAAAGAAATTCATGAGCAGGTGTCAAAACTGGATACGTGTCCTCTGTGTCAGACAAAAATAACCAGCGAACATAAGCATCACGTGTTTGAAAAATCTGACAAACAGGTTTCAGATGCCACAGAAAAAATTGAGCAGCTCAAGGAAGGAATTGAAAAAGGTAAAAAAGAGATCACGGCATTAAAAAATGAAATCATGGAAAAAGCAAAGGAAACAACAAAAAGAGAGATTTCGATCATAAAGTTAAACACAATTGAGGACAAGAAGCAACAATTGAAGAGAAATGAGGAAAAGATCACACTCAGTGAAGATGAGATAAAAAAATTAGAAGGAAAGAAGAAAATCCTGGAAGAAGAGATAGGAGTCATAAAAATAAACGAAGAGCAGTATGAAAATTTGAAATTAGAGGTAAATGAATTAGAGAGGACGGAAGAGCGAAATGTTGGGTTTGAGATTTCTGCAAAACAAAGAGAAGTGGAAAGAACAAAGCTTGCCATAAAACAAACTAGCACGGATAAAGATGAAATTCAGCAGGAAGTGGGTGAACTGACCGGTAGCATCAGTGAGAAGAGTGCTTCAATAGAAGAAAAAGAGGCAAAGGCAGAAGAATTGAAGAAGAAATATCAAGAGATGTATGAGGAGAAAAATGCACTGCAGGACGCAGTCAGGAAAGTGGAGAGTCAATTACTCACCAAACAAAATGATAAACGCATGATTGAAAATGATATCAACAACAAAAAGATTGAGAAAGCGCAGGTAAGTGCGCGCATCGATAGTTTTCAGGAGGAACTGAAAGAATTTCCGCAGGTGGAATTTATTGCCTTGCCGATTGAAAAATTAAAGGAAAGACTGGATCATGCAGAAGAAACCCTAACCAGAATCGGAAGCGTCAACATGCGGGCACTGGAAGTATACGACACGATAAAAGGAGAGTATGAAAAAATAAAAGAGAAAGTGGATCAATTAGACAAAGAAAAAGAAGAAATCCTCAGGGTCATAGAGCAGATCGACAGAAAGAAAAAGAAAACATTTGTTGCGACCTTGGAAAAGATCAACGAATTATTCTCTTCAAATTTTGCGCAATTAAGCGAGAAAGGAGTTGTCACCTTAGAGCCGCAGGATAAAAAAGATATATTCAACGGAGGATTGGAAATCATTGTAAAGGTCGGGCAAGGAAAATATTTTGACGTTACTTCATTGTCAGGAGGCGAGCAGTCACTCGTTGCCCTCTCATTGATTTTCGCAATTCAGGATCTCAACCCCTATTGTTTTTACATTTTCGATGAGATTGATGCCGCACTCGACAGAAGGAACTCAGAGAAGCTCGCACATCTTTTAAAAAAACACATGAAAAAAGGACAATATCTTATCATCACCCACAATGATTCAATCATCTCAGAATCATCCAACATCCTTTACGGAGTCAGTATGCAGGAAGGAATCAGCAAAGTATTGAGTTTAGAAGTGTGATTAAGTCCAACGATAGTCATCTGCTTCAAATAGTGAATAGTCTGCAAGAATGAAATCTTTGATAGGATACCATGCTTGATCAATATTTCTACTGCCATCTTTTTCAGGAACAAGTATAGTCGGTACAATATCTTGAGTATTCCTAAATCTGCACTGAAGTGGAACACCTACAATATAATGCGCAACTGCTCGATGATGTCCACCATCAAATCTTTTTTTATCAGGAAGATAGCGAAAAGTTAATCTATAGAGAGATGTGTCTTCTTGGTACACAACAACCGGAGGAAAACTAGCCCCCTGTTCAATGCTCTCAACAAACTGGGAAACGTGCCTATCAGAAACACAAGGAATCTCCCTCTTATCATTTCCATAGGGAAAAGTCTGAAATCCCAATAAAACAACCTTTTCTAAATCAAGTAAAAAAGTTTCCTCGCTCATATAATCATTAACGTAA
>JBDKJQ010000053.1:0-4085 GCA_039796495.1 archaeon
CGAAGATCTCTTCCAATATAGAGTGAATCAATCAATTTATCATCTAAATAGAGATCAAGTTTTTTTTCAAGATACTGAGGGTTAGTTGCATCATAGCCAAGATTGCAGGTGATAGTTGAGTGCCTACTCGCAGCCGCTTCACTTAACGCAATTGAAAAACGAAAACTGCAGGCTTCCCCTCCTTCAGTCAGCTGCCCGCAGGTATAAATCCCTGCCTGATCACCACTTCGCGCAACATAGGTGATGTCTTTTTCTCCGCCGACAAAGACAGTTTCATTGCCGATTTTTGCCTCAAACTTTCCTTGTTGCGCAATAAGATTTTCAAGTTCAGCAGGTGTTGAGCCCGCAATTTCAACCAGCATATAATTTTCTCCGGAAAGATCTGAAATAGCCCTCACTGAAACATCAGCTATTCCGAATTCATTTAAACGATTGCTGGTGATTGCAATTAAATCCTGCATCTCTGCCTGAGAAACTACCATTTCTGGTTTGACAAGCGCACGTGCACCTCCGGACAAATCAAGGCCCGTTTTAATGCGCGTATGTTCAACCTCCTTGACTGTCAATGCAGGCACAGTATCAGTGAACAATATCACCTCTCCTTCGTTCGTGGTGATAATGACCTTTGTTTTTTCTGCCGTCGGGAACTGACTGATCGCAGAGATATAATCATTGCTATTTTTCACTGCCTTTCCGTCGACCGCGGTGATAATCTGTCCAGCTCGTAAGCCTGCTTCAGCGGCAGTTGAATTAAAATCAACACTTACTATCTTGGCTCCTGAATTGAATTCCAGAGGAAAAATAATGAGTGCTGCAGTAAGCAGGCATGCAATCAAAAGCCATACTTTCCAGTTCATGCTCGACGCTCCACATACCATTTTAGTAACGATGCATTAGTAATCCAGGTATTAAGGATATCTACAACAAGTCCTAAAAATAAAATCAAAAATATCTGCTGGAATGAATCAGGTAATCCTGAAATGAAAAAAGACGGAATAATAGCACATAGTGCAGTTGTTGTCATGAAAATGCCGGTCTTAAATGCACCGAAAATTTTTTGGTTAACATTCCCCTCTCGCTTCAACACTCGCGAAGTAAGCAGAATATCGGTATCAACTGAATAACCGATTAACATCAAAAATGCAGCAATACCTGCACCTGAAATCCTGATACCGAAGTAATCAACAATTGCTAACGGAGTAATGATGTCTGCAATGACTGCAGAGATGACTGCCATACTCGGAACAACACTCCGGAATAAAACAAATACCACAAGCGACATTAGTATGAATGAGATGATCAGTGCAAAAATCAACTGTTGGTAAAATTGTTCACTTAACGTCGGCCCGGTAAATTCAATACTAGAATTTTTTTCTGTTAACGGATAGCCCACAATAGTTTCAACTTCCGCTTTCACTGCATCAGGTTCTGCAGAAGATTCAATAATATATGAGAGTGTCTCGCCAGACTGAATGTCAGTTAAAGTTCGTACAGAAACATCTGGAATTGCTTCTTTCATTTTTTCCTCAAGATCCGGCAAAGGCGTAGCAGACTGCAGGGTGATAGAAGTTCCTCCTGATAGTGAAGTGTCTCGCAAAATAAAATCACCAGTATGAGAATAAAAATAAGCTACATAGCCGACAGACGCAACAAAAATAATGAAGGGGATAATCAATAATAATTTGTAATACTTGTTATACCAGACTCCAAATCGTGAACCAGTCTCTGCCGTTTCCATATCATAAACCCTGTATTACTCATTTAAAAGTCTTTGGATAGCTCTTAGAATTAATTTCTACTGCGTCGCCTCGTACAATTCATTCACTTTGTCCCAATTCACCACATTCCACCAGTTTGTAATATAATCTACCCGTTTGTTCTGATATTTTAGATAATACGCATGTTCCCAGACATCTAATCCTAAAATGGGAATGTGGTTATCCATGAGCGGGGAATTTTGATTTGAGGTTGTTCGAATTTCCAATTCTTTTTTTTCATTCACAATAAGCCAGGTCCATCCGCTTCCAAATAATCCGCTCGCGGCAGTTGCAAACGCTTCTTTAAACTTTTCAAAACTTTCAAATTTTTCCTCAATTGCAGTGAGCAACTCTTCAGAAGGCTCGCCCCCATTTTCAGATAAGATCTCCCAGAATAAAGAATGATTTGCGTGTCCGCCCCCATGGTTGATCACTGCCTGTTTTATCTCTTTTGGCACTTTTTCAATGTTTTCTAATAATTCTTTGACGTCCATATCGGCAAATGCTGTTCCTCCAACCGCAGCATTTAACTTGTCAACATAGGTTTTGTGATGCTTCCCATGATGAATCTCCATAGTTTTCGCATCAATATAGGGTTCAAGCGCATCAAATGAATAAGGCAAATTTGGTAAGCTAAACATTTTCTAAAAACGTAAAAGACTTATTTAAAGTTTTAGTTTTATTTGCCCTATAAATTTTGCTACTGAATTATACAAAATTTTCAGAAAACGCGCTCGGCAGGAGTTGAACCTGCGGCCTACGGGTTAGGACCCCGTCGCTCTATCCAGCTGAGCTACGAGCGCATAAATGCTACAAATAAAAGTAATTAAAAAAACTATGCCCTATCAGTTCTATCACTAAACAAAACAATAACTGCAAAAATTTATAAAAGAGTCCTCTGATTGATTGAGTATGCTTATAGTAAAATTCATGGGAGTTATTGACATTCTTACTGCAGTTTCATTTTGGATTTTTGCAGTGTTCAAGATACAATCATTATCCAGCTGGGTCTTGTTGCTGGCGCTTATTCTATTAGTCAAAGGCTTAATCTTTGTTCTTAATCTTAATTTCATAAGTATCCTTGATGTGATCTCAGCGTTCTTTATTACTTATGCAACAGAATCCCCCATCTCAATAGTCATAGTCATTATCATTTCTATTTTCTTATTGCAGAAAGGGATATTCAGTTTGTTAAGTTAGCAAACACTGAAACTAAAAAAGTTATCGAGACACATAGATAACCCGCGAAAAATCATTCAGATCAGGAGTTCTTCTAATCTCTAAAACAGCAGGCACATCTAACGTTCCCCTTTGGTAACTAACCTTTACTCCATTATCAATAAAACAGTCTCCTCCTAAATAAACTTCCCAATGGTAATCATGTGCAAGTTTAACACAAAAAATTGCTGGCAACGAATGATATATACCACACGTATGATCTTTAATTCTTCCCCTTTCTCTTTCTTCATCCATTATTTTTAAAATAGTATCAGCTTGATCAGGGAAACTTTTTTTTATGTCTACCTGAAAGTTTTTATCAAAATTTGCTATAAGCATCCCTTCATATTTCTCGCGTGTTAATTCTGATAAAGCTCGTGTGGCCAATCCAGCATGCATACCTCCATCTTTAGAAACGAGTCTATTACGTCTATAATTATCAAAAACTTCCTGAGCAGTTTGTTCATCCCCTAGTTCCACTAATACATTTGCTAATGCAGAACAATAACATTCTGAACCGCGATTTGGGAAGTATTTTTTGGACATAATCACATTATTAATTTTTTATTTCATTTTATTTTCGATAAAATGTTGGAACCACCTCAAAAAATGCAGAGGGGAGGATTCGAACCTCCGAAGGCACTAAGCCACAAGATTTTGAGTCTTGCGCGTTTAACCACTTCGCTACCTCTGCATGAAATTTCTAATAATAGATCCTATAAAAAGCTTTATAAACCTTTGATCAGCTGTAATTGTGAAGACGACCATAATAGTCTGGAAACACCTGTTCCCTTTCCGAACACAGAAGTTAAGCAGGCTATGTTATAGGAATAGTTTCCGTAAGGAAGTGAACCCTATGAGTTGTCTTCTTCATATTCATAAAGGAACAAAAAATGATAATCTTACCTCGCTGTTTCAGCTGCGGAAAACCCATTGGTCATGCATGGGAAGAATTTAAAAAAAGAGTTGAAGAAAACGGTGAAGACAGTAAGCAAGTGCTTGATGAACTTGGATTAGAACGCTATTGTTGCCGGTCAATGTTTTTAGGACAAATTGACACTTTAGCGCTGATCAATAAGTTTAAGAAATTCTAAATTTATTCTTTATAAG
>JBDKJQ010000054.1:0-4089 GCA_039796495.1 archaeon
CACGCAGTGGTATTTACGAGTGAATCAATCACAGAATACTTCCACAAATCTAACTGTTGGAAACTATACCTATTTTGCTTCGGCGAAAGATAGCGTTGGTAATGAAAATAGAAGTGAAGTACGAACTATCCAGATTACCTCTGCTGGTGGAGGAAATAACCGAGCACCAACAAATTATACCAATATTTTTATCAATAGTACTAATGGCAATAACAAAACTGCGCAGGATTTATTTTGTTATACAAATATTACTGATTCTGATAATAACAAGATCAATGTAACGGTGCGATGGTTCAAGAATGCTACCTTGAATGTTACTATTGATTATAATAATAGCTATGCAAATAACACCTTGTTTAATGTAAGCTTGCATAATGGCAACACAACGAAACATGAAATATGGAATTGTGCATTGAGGCTATATGACGGTACGGATCATTCCTCTTTTATCAATTCGACAAATAATCTTACCGTCATTAATACGTTGCCCGTTGTTAATTTATTATTTCCTGCAAATGGTAATGCGACGACAAATAGAACTCCGACTTTTAATTGGAGCGGAAATGATGACGACAATGATATCTTAAGTTACGAAATTAATCTTACTGCTTATTACACCGGGGGAGGAAGAAGACAAGCGTGCGACTTATATAAAAATAATAATAGCATCGGGACTGTTAGTAATTTTACACCAGGAACAGGAGAATACCTCAAATGCTTAATTGATAATGGTTATTATTTTAATTGGACTGTCCGTGCATATGACGGTGACGGATTTGGGGGATGGAATGCAACTGAGAGAAATATAACAATCCAATCTTTCGTGAGTGTAACTTTGCCCGTGAATGTTGTTAATTTTAGCACGAAACTTAATTTAAGCAATCAACGAAATACTTCTGCAGATGATCCTGCGCCCTTCATCATTCGAAATACGGGAAATGTTGAAACCAATGTTTCTATTAATTTTACTAATCCATGGACTAGCATTAGTTTACCGAATGAATCGCTTCGCTTTAAAGTGCGAAATTTAACGGCAGGTTGTTTCATCTTTGCCAATACGACGACGAGTTGGACACATGCACCGACTGCAACGACTCCGATTATCCATCGGCTTAATTTTACCTCAGGCTATCAGGCTGGTTGTGATAATTCATCGTTAGATATTCATATCAAAGTTCCTCTCAATGAACCCTCGGGCAGTAAATCCTCGGTGGTTACCTTTATCGGAGATTTGGGAGAGCCGGGATATGGAGCTGATTAAATGATAACTCGTAAATATCTAGTACTAGGGCAAATAGCATTTATTATGATTGTAGCGGGCGCTTTGTATTTTGTCTATCCGCATGTTGATTATACTCTTAGCGGAAATGTTGTTCATTTTAACTCTGAAAATTCTCATATCCTTATCTTCTCACAAAGTCCTGATTTCTCAAACCCTAAATATGTGAATTTTGATGAAGGAGGATATCTCAAGTTGAATGCAGGTACTTATTATTGGAAACCTGCAAACAGTTTTGTTACGGGATTTAGTAAATCATTTACTATTGATTCTGAGGCTGTACTTGAACTAAGGAGAGATAATGGCGATATTTCAATGAAAAATATAGGGAATGTAAAAATAAATATCACAAAAAGTGAAGGTGGTTTGATGGTTGGTCATATCATTTTAGAACCTGAACAATCAGATATAACTGAAGATACGGGGACGTATGTGGGAGGAGAACAATGAAATGTAATAAAAGAAGTATAATGGGGACGGTATTTGCTTTTGTAATCTTACTTTCTTTTGTAATTGTTTTTATGGCGAATGTATATGCATTGGGAGTAACTCCGGGAAGAACGAGCTTTGATTACAAACCTGGAAAATCTGAAGAAGTTGTTTTTTCTGTTATTAATAATGATCATAAACGAATGAATCTGGTTTTTATGATTAATGGGGAACTCAATGATTCTATAACTTTGCTTACGAATGATAGCGATGGAGTTATAGAGTTTTTGCCGAGTGATGAATCCAAACAATTTAAGTATACGATTAAATTTCCCGGAAATATTGTCAATAATCCTGGATTGCATACTGCTGAAATTGTCGCATTAGAACTACCTCAAGTCAACGGAGAAGGAAATTATGTGGGGGCCACTGTCGGTGTTGCAACGCAACTCTATGTCTATGTTCCGTGTCCTGATAAGTGCATTGATAGTGATATTGACGTGTTTGACGCAGAACAAAATTCAACTGCAACATTTGTTGTCCCTGTTATTAACAGAGGGCAGGTCGGTATTGGAAATGTAAGAGCGATCATTGATATTTATAATTTAGATTATGAGAAAAAAGATTCGATAACTACCGATGGATTATCAGTTGAAGCAGGAGCGCGAACTGAATTATCGGGAAAGTGGAATGTCAACGTAAATTCAGGAAATTATATTGCGAAAGTTGCTGTTATCTATGATGGGGAATCAAAGAATTTTGAAAAACAATTTTCTGTGGGCAATCAAATACTCAACATTGAAAACATCTTTGTGAACGATTTTAGACTTGGAGAAATTGCAAAACTGCAGATCTTAGTTGAAAACAAATGGAATCAGGATTTGAAGAGTATTTATGCAAATCTTTTAGTGTATAATGATGCAGATCAAATCATGGCAGACGTGAAATCTGCCAACGAAGATATTCCTTCTTTGCAGAAGAAAACTCTTATTGCTTATTGGGATACTGTTGGAGTTGAAGAGGGAGAATACGAAGGAAAACTCATGATTGTGAATGGGAAAAAGTCTACTGATAAAAATTTAGTTTTGAAAGTTAATGAAGAAAGCTTGGATATATTTGGTGTTGGTTATACTGTGCAGCCGCAAGGAAGAAAAGGAGTTGATATAACTACTATCCTTTTAGTTCTGGTTATTATTTTGCTGATTGTTAATTTGGCATGGTTTGTGTTTTTCAGAAGAATGATGGGGAAGAATCAAGGGAGAAAAGATTAATTCTTTTCAAATTGCTCGTGCTTTTTCTTTTCTTCATTTTCTAAACGCTGGATATCTTTTTCATAATATCTTGTCAAATCTTCATTTCCCTTTCCTTTTGCATCCTCTAATTTTTCTTTATGTATCTTTATCTGCTCTTGTAACGATTTAATACCTTTTTCTAATCTTTTTTTTCGCTTCATCTTCCAACTCTTTTGAATAGTTTTTTATTATACTTATTAATTGGGTAATATTATCCTTTTTAATGTTTATATGTAGTTCTTCATTCTCTCTTACAGCCCGGTATATGAACAAAAAATCGTCTATCAATTCTTTTTTTAGTCCCTGCTCAATCAGTTTATTTTCTACCCCTTTATTGCTAAACTTTTTATCTTTTAGCAAACATTCAATTAAATAACATGCCCTTATTCTCATCATTAAAGAATAAATATGGATAGGAGAAATATTCTCTTCATCTATTTCTATAAACTTTTTAGTTATGTTTATCGCTCTTTTGATTTCATCAAAATTCCATTTAAATTTTTTGATATTTATTCCTTCTTTCTGCAACTCTTCTAATAACGACGGATTCAGTAATACCTCTGCTTCTTTCAGAATAGGTATAACTAATAGAGGATATTCTTTTATTGCATTTTTTATTCCTTCCTGGGTAATAATCCTGACATCCATATCTTTTAAGGCATTTTTTATTTTTTCATCCTTTTCTTTTGTTATAATCAATATGTCAATATCAGAATCTTTTGTCTGTTCATGCCGTGCATAACTCCCATAGAGGTAGACTCCTATAATATTGTTCATATAAGGAATTAATTTTTGTAATATTTCATTTTTTATTTCTTTAATTCCATCTGGCAAGAGTATAACTATCTCCTTTCCGCTATATTCTTTTGGAATATATATTGCTGCTCCATTGCCCATTTCAACGGCTTTTTTTATTATTTTCATAGTATATACCTGTATATACTCTATTTAATTGTTTTGTTTTTGAAGATCGAGAGATTTTGAAATAAATTCTCTGGAGTTAATTTGTTACTATCAAATAATAGTATAAAATCGAAAGATTTATAAATATGGAGAGTATAGGTAAGTATGGCAATTGGAAATTTGGAA
>JBDKJQ010000055.1:0-24571 GCA_039796495.1 archaeon
CAATTTAAAGAACTCTCTTCTAATCAGCTCTTTTTTCATTAAAGAACTAAGAATCTCTATCCAATTTTATTTATGTAATCAATAACATATGTCCCTACGACATATGTCTGTGGGACGTACAAGATACTAAAGTACAAAAACATTTTTAAATGATTTGAAACTCTTAGTTTCATGACGCACGCATCTAGATCTTCTATGGAACGATGGAATATTGCCCAAACTCACGAAAAATACTGCTGGGATGAAATTGTTAGTGAAGAAGAAATACTTAGCACAAAAGACGTGTATAAGAAAAAAGTTTCAATGATTTTTGAGATGCTACGAAAAGAAGGCAAAACCATCAGCCCTTCAATGAAATTTTTGCAGGTAGGATGCGGACCATTTGATATAATAAATGTTCTTCCTATTGTAGAAACTTATTCTATAGACCCCCTAGCAGATTTTTACAAATCAAAATTTAGTTTTGATTATAAGAAAAGCAATCTTACTGCAGGAAGCGGGGAGAAGCTGCCGTATCCAGATAATTATTTTGACGTTGTCATACTGGCAAATGTACTCGACCATACATATGATCCTGAAAAAGTTTTACACGAGATACGCAGAGTCTTAAAGCCGAACGGATTTTTTTATTTCGAGCTGCATTTCTACCAAAAAAGTTTTTTAATACTCTCAAAAGTATTTGGAGCATTCAAAAAATTCCTTACGGGGAAAATATTTAACCCATGTCATCCCCATATGTTCCAATTATTTGAAGTTAAAGGACTTTTATCGCGTTATTTTTCCGTCATCCATGAAAAAATCGGATTAGATTTAGACCATAAAGTGCATACTATTGAGGAACTGAAAGCGTACAGAAAATCAGAAAAAATAACGCGAAGCTTACCTGCACATTTTGGCATATTGGGGATTATAAATTATCTTGCTTTTTGCAAGAAAAAATAACTAATCACAACTGACTTCTGATATTTTTATGCTTTTGAATTTTGATAAAAATGCACAGACGTCATTGAACAATTTGAAGTTTTCAATGTAGCCCATCGTCGCCGGATGAAGCAACAATACACTCAGGATTCCATTTTTTTCATTTTCCATCACTCTCTTTTTAACAATATTAAACCATTCCGAAGGTCTTATTCTCCCTTTAACACAACTGGCAAAGGAATCCCTGTTCTCAGGAGTTAATTTTCCGTACGCAATTGTATTTTGATCTATAGGAATATTTATTGGCACGTGAATTATTCCGTTTATTCTCGTCGGGCGAACTTCTCCAATTATATCCGAAACATATCTGACGTTATAGTTTGTGAGCAGCTGGAATGTGGTATCATTACTTGCAAACGCGTGCGTTCTCCACGAATTCATTTTCAATCCGAACTCTTCAAAAGCTTTTTTCGTGTTTTGTATGTCTTTTTCTTGATAGCGTTTGCTTCCATATACACAGCCGTACATTTTTCTATTAAAATAGCTTTTAACCGGAGGGGTATAACCAAAGTTGTCAAAGGTATGGCCTCCGAATTCGACATCAAAATTGACCAATTTCTTTACATCTTCTTTTTCTTTTATGAGGCAGATTCCGTTAATAAATAATGTAGCTGAGAGATCATATCTTCCAAGAATCTTAAGATATTCTAGGGAAACTTTTACCTCACTGCCGACCTGCTTTTGCTCCCAATGGTCCAGATTTTTAGCATGAACATCTCCAGTGATGAGTATCATAAAAAATTTTATGGCGGTAACTATATAAATTTATATGCCGTGAAACTTACGCTTAATCTTGTGAAAAATCCGTAATTGACTATAAGAATATTTTTAAAGCAAGAATTTGTCTACTACAATGGATTTTGATGGTAAAACTATTCTTGTTACCGGCGGCACCGGCTCAATTGGCAGAGAAATCGTATCGCAACTGCTCAAGAAGAGAGTAAAAAAAGTCATCGTTCTAAGCAGAGATGAAATCAAGCAGTATGCTATAAAACAAAGAATCAACGATGATCGATTGGAAAGCTTTGTAGGAGACATTAGAGATTACCGAAGAGTGGAATCTGTTTTTAATAACAATATAATAGATTTTGTATTTCACGCTGCAGCCATGAAGCACCTGATGGTATGTGAAGAAGCCCCTATGGAAAGTGCGGGTACTAATATCATAGGGACTCATAATCTGATTGATTTATGCTTAAAACATAAAGTAAAGAAAACCATCATGATCAGCACTGATAAGGCAGCAAATCCAAGCAGTGTTATGGGAGCAAGCAAATTTATTGCGGAAAGGATTACTCTTAACGCAAATAAAATTTCCGATGATATGAAATTTTGCTGCGTTCGATTCGGAAATGTAGCAAACGCTCGAGGCTCAATCATTCCCATTATGATCGGAAGAATAAAGAATGATCAGAATATTTGGATAACTGACCCTCAGGTTACACGATTTGTCATGAAAATACCCGATGCTGTACGATTGGTTTTGAAGGCAGTGGAGATTACGCAGGGAGGAGAAATATTTATTCTCAAAATGAAGGCATTTCGATTGGGAGATTTGGCAGATATCATGAGAAATCGAATAGCAGGGGTTCTTGGAAAAGTGATTGATGTGCAAACAATAGGGCTTGTGCATGGAGAGAAGATGCATGAGGAACTTCTCAATGTTCTTGAATACGGCAGAGTGCTCGAAAATGAAGAACTTTACATTGTGGTTGATCACGCACAAAAAGAGTATGAGGGATTTAAAAAAAGTGATATTAAGAACTACACCTCGCAATATTCAGAAAAATTATCATCTCAAGAAATAGAAGAAATAATTATGGAATACACGTATGATGAAGCGATGGGGAAATGATTGGAGATTACTCCACAAACACCTTTAGCCCTTGATTAATTTTTTTAAGGATCATTGAAGAAATCTCGGGTCTCATGAACCATGCGGGAGGCTGCTGCCCACTAAGGAAAATTTTTCGTGCTTCAGTTCCTGATATGTGAAATTTATCCTCTTCAGGGTGTATCATAAATTCTGGCTCGTGTATATATCTTTCTTCGACCTTTGAGTAAAATACATTATCAAACTTAATTATCTCTATCCCCAATTCTTCTTTACTAAACTGGTCAAATATTTTATGAGAGGCGTAAGCGTCATAAAAATTTCCAACACCTGTATGATCTCTACCGACGATAAAATGAGAACATCCAAAATTTTTTCTTATCAGTGCTGTTAACAGCGCCTCTCTTGGACCTGCATATCGCGAATAGGTTGCAAGTGTTCCAAAAACAACTTTTGATTGGGGGTAAAATTTTTCAGCCATAATTTCGTATGATTCAATTATTATTTCCGTCTTAAAATCACCCTGTTTTTTCTTACCGATAACCGGATGCACAAATAATCCATCTGCAAAACTTTTTCTCATTCCTTCCAGCTGAATAAATTCGTGGCTTTTATGTATTGCATTTCTTGTGTGAAATCCTACGATTTTCTTCCAGCCTCTTTCCGCAAAAATTTTTCGTGTCTGATAGGGGGTTAATTCATGCATTTTATAAGGTGAATTTCTTCTTTTCACTAGAGTCACCTTGCCGCCAAGAAAATAATCTTTCATCTCTAAAAAAAGTTTTGCTCCTGGATGACTGACATCAACAGTTCCAAAAATCGATAATGCGGAATCCTTTTTATGTACTTGGTAGATTTCCTCTATATGTAAAATCGCATATAATTCATTGTTGTAAGAAAGCCCGATCTCTTCTCCCGCATTGAGGGTGCGTACAGTTGTCTCGTCTACATCTAAGAGGAGTGGGATTGGCCAGATAATTCCGTTTGACAATCTCATATTTTTTACAACCGAATCAAAATCCTTTTTTCCAAGAAATCCTTCAAGCGGACTAAACACTCCTATTGCTATCTGCTCTACATCCATTAATTGTTCTTCAGTAATTTCTATCACTTTCTGCGGTGTTTTTTTATAATTGAGTCGATTAATTAAAATATTTCCATGAGGCTTATTCAGCATTTCGGGGACTTTTTCCGAATGAATATATAAACTATTTTCTATCTTTTTTATGAGATTTTCTCCCTCTCCCTTCGTTACGTATTGAAATTGCTCAATTATGCTATTCAGCATGTTTACTGTTTCTACAGGATATCTTCCCGTGGCAGTTTCTTTTGTTAATGCTATCCCCGTTGCCCCGTCTAACAGCGTATTGATAATGTCGTTTACCTCGGCTTTGCTTGGCTTTAGTGCAAATGCCATCTGCTCGAGAGTATTTGTAGCAATGAACACTTCTTTGCCGAGTTCTCTTGCTTTTTGGATAAGATATTTCTGAATAAAGGGAATTTTCTCCAGATTAATTTGCGAACTTAAGTCTCCTCTATCAATTAAAATACCATCGGAAACTTTCATTATCTCTTCAAAATTGTCCAAACCTTTTTTTGATTCTATTTTTGAATATATGACTGCCTCCGGATAATTCTCTCTAAACTTTAAAACACTTTCTGATGACTCCATAAATGAAAGTGTAAAATGTTTTATTCCATATTTTTTTGCCAGTTCAACCGCTTTGTGATCTTTATTGCTGAATGGAGCCAATTGAAAGAAAGGGTTCTGTACTTGCACAGCTTTTCTTCCTCCAATAAGCCCGCCTATAACTACCTTACATTTTATAATGCCTTCATTTTTTCTTGAAATATCAAATAATCTCAATAAGACCGAATTAAAATCTATAGATATGAGGTCTCCTTCGTTAAGCTTAGAAAAAATTCCCATCGGTGTTAAGAATAAGTTGTGAGAGTCGCATTCTATTTTGCTGTTATGCAGTGTAACAAGAGCATTTTCCTCCAGCATTATTTCCTGTAGATTTCCGGATCTCACCTGAGAACCCTCCGTATCAAGAATAATCGGAATGCCGCATCCAAGAATATCCTTGATTCTTTTTTCTATATCCTCTTCGGAGGTATGCGAGAGGTTAATCCTGAAAAAATTAACTCCGCGATCTTTTAATCGCTCAAATATGAATGGATTGTTTGAGGTAGGACCTATGGTGCATATTATTTTGATTTTCATTTTAACCGCTTTTGATATCTCCTACTTAGAAGTTACATTTAAAAAATCTATTGTTGTAGACTACATACGTACATGGATGAAATAGATTTTATAGGGATTGGGGCAGGGCGATCTGGTACAACTTGGGTAGTGAATATACTATCAGAACATCCACAAATTTGTTGTCCGCATTTTGGTAAGCTAAATTATTTTGCTCCCACGCGCCCGCATAATAAATATTCAGAATATGACAAAAGGGGAATTAAAGGATATCTTACTATCTTTGCGTCGTGTACCTCCGGGAAAATAAAGGGAGATTTTAGCTCTTATTATATGGTAAACCCAAAAGTGGCACAAATAATAAAAAAGCATTTTCCACGTATAAAAATTTGGGCATGCTTACGAAATCCCGTCGAAAGAGCGTATTCCGATTGGCTTGCATTTAGAAACTTCAAGGTAAAAGATACCAGTGATTTCGAGTCATCATTCTTTCAGGAGCAAAAAGAACTCTATCCTGCAGGAGATGGATTTAGGCATCGGGGATTTTACTTTAAACAGCTTAAGCCTTATTTTGATCTCTTTCCAAGAGAACATATAAAAATAATCCTTCACGAAGACATTTTACAGGATCCCAAAAGAGTTGCAAAAGAATTATATAAGTTTTTAGGAGTCGATAGCACCTATGTTCCTCGCGGATTGCATGAAAGACCAGGAAAATCAACGGAAACCAGATTTAAATTTTTAAGAAAAATGATTAATTCTTTAGCGGCATTTTCTCATGTGTTGGAGGAAGGGCAGATGGGAAGATTTATCTTCTGGGTAAAAAGAAAAACGGGGATTAATACCATTTTCAATACAATTAATGACTTGAACGTCCGTGCATCTGAAAAACCGAAGCTTGACTATGCATTACAAAAAAAATTGAAAAAAATATATAAGGAAGATATATGTAACCTTGAGAAATTAATCAAGAGAGATTTGAGCGCCTGGAAGTAATTTTGTAGTTCAACAATCTATTTAAAGGTATTTTCTCAAAATTGCTCATGAAGATCGCTCACATCAATATGTTTTACCTACCGACGTTTGGAGGCGTTGAGCAGGTCATGTACGAACTTGCGAAACGGCAGGTACAGGACGGGCATGAAGTTCATATTTATTGCTGTGATTCAGATAAAAATTCACGTATAAACATTAAGGAAGAGGTTATTGAGGGTATAATTGTTCATAGACTTTCTTATTGGTTCAGATTATCTTTAAGCACTTTTATTTGGCCTTCTCTTTTATGGAGATTTGGAAATGATGAAAAATTTGATATTGTTCATACTCATGTTTCGGGTCATTCGTATGTATTGTTTATAGGCTTATTGTCAAAAATTAAAAAATTTAAACATGTACATACTACTCATTGCCCCTGGACAGACGCTTCTTTCAGGCCTAAGATATTAAGACCATTCATTTTTTTGAATGATTTAATCCTTAACAAGATATCTTTTGATATGATTGATAGAATAATTGCAATTACTCCTTGGGAATTAGGGATTTTAAAGAAATATGCTGATACAAAAAAAATATCCGTCATACCGAATGGAGTTGACAGCCTTTATTTTAAAAAAGTAGGAAAAAATAATTTTAAGAAAAAAAATAATATTACAGAAAAATATATGGTTTTGTTTTTCGGCAGATTGAATCCGACGAAAGGACCTGAAATACTTGCACGAGCCGCTGCTGCCATCTCAAAAAAAAGAAATGATATCGCATTTGTGTGGGTTGGCCCTGATGAAGGAAAAGCTGAAGAGGTGAAAACTCTCATTAAAAATTTTAAAAACATGCATTATTTAGGACCAATACGCGGAAAAGAAAAAATTGCTGAAATGTATCAGGCAGCAGATGTGTACGTCATGCCCAGCTATCGCGAGGGTTTGCCTTTAACATTGTTTGAGGCAATGGCGTCAGGCCTGCCAATCATTGCTTCACCAGTAAATGGAATTCCGTTTGAGATGAACCGAGAGAATGGGCTATTTGTTGAATACGGCGATGAGCAAAAACTTGCACGGGAAATTTCGGTGTTGCTTGATGATAGAAATCTAAGAAAAAAAATGTCAAATGAAAATAAAAAAAAGTCAAAAGAATACGATTGGGATATTATCTATAGAAAATATATGAAAGAGTATGACAAATTAGTACAGAACAAAAATGTTTAAAAACGAGTAGTTCATACTATGGATATAAAAGCGGTATAATAGTATGAAAATAACACTTATTTCAACATCAACATTTCCCAATGATCAGGGATTGCGAACATTATCTGCGTGCCTGGAGCGCGCTGGACATGAGGTACTCATGATTTTTCTTCCATTAGTGGAAGATTATACTCGAAGATATACTGACCGGGAACTTCAGGAAGTAGGAGAGAAGGCAAAACACAGCCAGCTCGTGGGCATCGGCTCGATGGAAAGCACGACGGGAAGGGCAAAACAATTAATTGACTTGTTTCAGAAAAAAAACATTCCGGTTGTGTGGGGAGGGCCGCATGCAACATTTTTTCCTGAAAAATGTTTTAAATTGGGAGATATCATTGCAGTTGGTGAGGCAGAGGAAGCAATTGTTGAACTTGCCAACACCATGGAAAAGAAAGGCAATATAACAAATATTTTAAATTTCTGGGTACGAAAAGATGGTAAGGAACACAGAAATCCAGTGAGAAACCCCCCCAATAATTTGGATGTTCTTGCAATGCCTGATTTCGACATTGAAGACCAATGGATCTTGGAAAATGGAAAATTAATTCCGTTTGAAGAACGGCATTTGGCAGGCATGTTATTTTTCCAGACTGAACGAGGATGCCCGCAGGCATGCTCCTATTGCACAAACAATATTCTGCGCGCGTTATATCAGGGAAAGGCAGATTTGTTACGAACACACAGTGTCGATTATGTCATTAGTTTTTTCAAAAAAATAAAAAATAGATTTCCGTCAATCAAAGTCATTGATGTCCGCGATGAAACTATCACGGTCAGAAAAGTTGAATGGCTACGAGAATTTTCCAAACGATACAAAGAAGAGATTGGCTTGCGAATGAAATGCCTTGCAGAACCGGCAACGATGGCATTTGGCGATGTCAGTGATGAGAAAATTCGGTTGCTCGTAGAAGCAGGGTTGACTGATATTATCATTGGTATTCAAAGTGGCAGTGATAGACTGAACAAAGAGGTTTATAATCGATTCATTACTGCACAGCATGTCTTAAAATGCGCACAAATTCTCAATAAGTATAAAGACAAACTTACCGTGATGTACGATGTTATAAGTTGCAATCCTTATGAAACTAATGAGGATATTCTTGAAACAATTCGGCTCTTAAGAAAAATACCAAAACCTTATTTTTTAAGCATTAATAATTTAATATTTTTTGAGGGAACACCACTCTACAAACGTGCATTAGAAGATGGTTATATAAAAACATATAATGATACTGCGGGAAACTTAAATTATTGGGATCGATGGAAGCATATCAAATTAAAAAAAGTAAATCCCTATATGAATCTCGTTATCAATCTTATGCGTGGCTCATGTACCAATAGGCGATACGGCCTTTTACCTGCATGGTTTATTGATTATCTCACACGCGAGGATGTTGTTGCTTACCATATAAAAAATGAGCGACCGACGTATATGATTGGAGAATTTGTGGAAGTTATAGATAATACGCGGGAGAAAGTTGTTAAGCCGATTTACCGAGCAATGCCAGTTGCAGTAAAAACTTTTTATGATCGAGTACGATATAAGATGTAGTTAATGTTTTATAGAAACAATTCCTTTTTTAATTCTACACTGACATGCAAGACGCTCGTTTCCCACAAGCCCCATATCTTTTTCTTTGTCATTTCTTTCTGAAAGATTTTCCATACCCTCAATCACATATATAAGACAGGTACCACATAATCCGTCTTCGCATGCAAAAGGTATCTGAAATTTTTCCATACACACACTTTTTATTGGATCGCCGTCTTTGACTTCCTCTTTTTTTCCTTCATGATTTATCAGTTTAGCCATGATTATACTGCTTGCCAGATTATTTAAATTTTTAGGAGGTTTTTTCCAATATAAATATTTAAAAATTATCCTTATCTGAAGTAGTGATGCATAAAGAGATTATAGAAAAAATAATTAATGAAAGCGTGCATGTGCACAATCTTACTCACGAGCTTATCTTTGATATAGAACAGGCAGGTAGGCTTATGATCAGTGCGCTGCGGGCAGGGAAAAAAATACTTGTGTGCGGCAATGGTGGCAGTGCTGCAGAAGCGCAACATTTTTCGAGCGAACTTATCGGCAAATTTGAAAAGGAACGGGTTGCATTACCGGCCATTGCACTTACTACCGACGGCTCAAATATCACTGCCATCGGCAATGATACTGGTTATGAATATGTTTTTTCCCGGCAAGTTGAGGCATTAGGAAATGAGGGGGATATTCTTGTATGTTTAACTACTTCTGACTATTCTGAGGAGAATAAACATTCCATGAATCTACAAAATGCTTTTCTTGTTGCACGTAAAAAAAATATGAGGACTATTTTAATCGGCTCGATCAAAAGCAAAAAGATTTCAGAACATGTTGATGTTGCACTGAAGGTTAACAATGAAAAAACTGCGCGCATTCAGGAGGCGCATTTATTGATTGTACATATTTTATCCAATCTGATTGAAGAACAATTACCATGATCTCAATAGTCATTAACTCATTTAATGAATCGGCAACAATCGGAAAGTCAATTGAGTCAATTATTCACCAACATATCAAATATGATTATGAGCTTATAATTTCAACTCCTGATGACGAAACTGTAAAAATTGTACAAGCATATCAGAAGAAAAATAAACGCATAAAAATTTTTCGTGATCCAGGAAAAGGAAAAAGTTATGCAATTAATTTGTTGCTCCCCCGGCTAAAAGGAAATATACTGATTTTTACAGACGGAGATGTGTACCTGTCTGACAATGCAATTAATCAAGTTGTAGAGGTATTTAATGACCTGCAGATTGGCTGTGTTACGGGAAGACCGGTACCTCAAGAAAATAAAAATTCACAGTATGGATTTTGGGCACATTTTTTATTTGATGCTGCGCATAAGATGAGAAAACAATTAAGTGAAAATGGAAAATTTTTCGAGTGTTCCGGCTATTTAGAAGCTTTCAGGAACGGGGTCATCACTCGGTTTCCCCTTCATGCCGGAGAAGATACGGTTATTCCCCATATGTTTTGGGAACGAGGATACAGAATAGGATACGCTGAGGAAGCATTGGTTTTTGTTAAGAATGTGAACAACTGGAGCGATTGGATAAAACAAAAAACGCGAACAACAAAATCGCACGAGACGCTTAAACGATATGTTGACTTAAGAAAATCTCCGAGAACAAAAACATTTTTTAATGAAGCAAAAGGGCTGCGTTATTTTTTCAGTTACCCGCGATCATTGCAGGAATATTATTGGATGCATAAATTAGTTCTTGCACGGCTTTATTTATGGATGCAGGTACTTTATGAAACGCGGATCGTCAACAAACAGTACACTGATAATTGGGAACGAGTGAATAGTACGAAATAATGTTTATCATAACTAAATGCTTATAAATTGATTATTGGTGAAACATTGATGGCAGAGATATTGCAATTTAAGGTTTATCGAGCTGAAGCAGATTACGACGGCGCGTCATTGCATATAAAGCTTTTCTACTCAAAAACTCCTGGATATACGGACCAACGACTCGGGGCAAATCCTGAGTGGGGGGTGAGGGTTCTTGAGGACTTATTAAATGAAGGACATGCTGTTTTGGCTAATGAAAAAAATCCTGTCAAGCCACCAAGCGCAGGATCTCTTGTTGTTTTGAATGATAATACCTTGGTATGCCATCGACGAGATAAAGGTGCACCGGTTCATAGCTTATACTTTAGCACTTCTTCCGGTTTTCCAAGAAACAAACCCGCTTTATTTACGCGAGAGGGATTGACAGGAACGGGTTTACAAGAAACCGCTGAGGAATTATTGCTTATAACTAAAGATAGAGAACCGCGACTGATCGTAACGCCGGGATTAAAAAATTATACGCTCGCATCGGCACAAAAGTTAGGATTAGATATGCGCTCGTATGAAGTCACTGAGTTTGTTGATGAAGGAACTGATACGCTCGATGTTTTTTATGAAGACGGTACAAAATTATTTTCAGTTAAAACTTACCTTGATATGATGTTTGATATGGATACTAGCCTGAATATTTTGCAGATCAGACGACTTAATATTTCTTCCGATGAAGTTGTTCCTGTTGATATTGAAGGATTTTTCAAAAACGACAAGTATATTCATTTTAATCGGGAATCTTTTTTACTGCATCCTCGAGAAATAACCAATCTCTGTTTTGCAGAACCCCTTCAAAATCCTCGGGTATCCCAATCGAAGCTTGATGGAAAATTTCCGCAGGTTTATTCTGAAGTTCCACAAGAATTTTTAGGTCCTGGAGGAACACCAGTAACTCATCCGTATTTATTTGCTCCGGATAATCTACTGACTGTTGGTCTTGATGCTTTGCGCATTCCGGGATATACCAAAAAGAAATTAAGAACAGAGTTATGGAAAGAACAAACAATCTTGTCAGATCCGCATAGAAGCGAATCTGCATTAATTCCTTCACAATATAGAAAATGATTTCTTCATTAGAACTTTGTATTGAATCTGCGCTGGCTGGTGGAAGAGCTGCCTTGCATTGTGCTCATTCTGCAGCGCAAAAAAAATTAGGCTCGGATGTTGAACATCACGCGATTGTTAGCGAAGCGGATTATCTTTCTCAGGAAGCAATCTTATATACGCTCGATCAAAAAGATCCTCAAGCATTGTTTATCACTGAGGAGAATGTGAAAGATAAACGGCTACTACAAAAAATATTGGGCCCTGAAAGACTAGAAATGTTAAGGAGTTCTCGCGTCTATATCATTGATGAGCTCGATGGATCAAGCAGCCACAATGCAGGACATTATGAATGGAGTATTTCTGTTGGTTGTGTAGAAAATGGAATTCCTGTTGCAGGAGCAGTCTATGCGCCAAGTGTTTTGGGAGGATTTTTGTGTTATGGCTCAAAGGGAGAAGGAGTTTTTGAAAGAGTAAGGGGTAGGGATGAAAAAGTAAATGCTAGTGAAAAATCTCTTGAAGACTCGTATGTTTATTTTGGAGTAGATTGTGTTCTCTCGGACAAATATCCTCTTCATCACCAACTTATGGGAACTTTATCTCCTCTCGTGCGAACTACCAATATGAACGGCTCCTGTGCATTGCCGTTAGCACTTATTGCTGCCGGACGAGGTGAAGCATTAGTGCAACCTATTCAATCAGTCTGGGATTATGCTGCAGGAATGCTTTTAGTTGAAGAAGCTGGTGGAAGAATGCTCTTCTATGAAATGGACAAACAAGGAGCGTGTTTTTCCATCGACAGACTAGAACTAAGACATTATAATCCTTCAAAAAGAAATGTGGGGTTTATCGCTGGAAACAAGATGATAGTCGAACATATTACACAAAGATATTTGATAAAATAGAAGCAAAGCACGACAATATTTATAAAACAAATTTCTTTTGTTCATCATGGTAAAAAATTTAGTGACCGGCATCGGTGGTTTTGTTGCTTCGCATCTTGCAGCACTCCTTTTGGAAAAAGGTGAAGAGGTATACGGCACGTATCGATGGAATGAGGATCTGTCGAGAATTAATCATATCAAAGAAAAAATACAACTAATACCGATGGACTTGAATGACTCATGGAGCTGCCTGAGAGCCATTGAAGAAACAAAACCAGATTACATATTTCACTTAGCGGCGCAAAGTTATGTTTCAGACAGCTATATTTATCCGAGCGAAACGATTAAGACAAATACGATTGGAACACTTCATTTGCTTGAAGCGGTTCGCGTTGTACGAGAGCGAGACGCTCGTGTTGATCCTGTGATTCATGTATGCTCAACAAGCGAAGTGTACGGACTTGTCGGAAGAGAAGATGTACCTATCAAAGAAACCACCCGATTAAATCCTTCCAATCCGTATGCCGTTGGAAAAGTTGGCACAGATATGATTGCATTGATGTATTGGACAAATTATAATCTTAAAACAATCAGGACGCGCATGTTCACTCATACCGGGCCGGGAAGAACAATGATGTCAGCCGAGTGTAATTTTGCGCGACAAATTGCCCTTATAGAGCAGGGAAATCAACCTCCGATAATCAAGCACGGAAATTTGGACTCAGTGAGGACGTGGGCAGATGTGCGTGATGCGGTCCGCGCTTATTATGTCTTAGTGAGAAAATGCACGGTGGGAGATGTATACAATATAGGAGGAAATGTAACAAAAACTATCGGAGAAATGCTTGACTATCTAATCACATTAAGCCCTTTGAAAGATGCTATCAAAAAGCAACAAGATCCAAAATTGATGCGACCGTATGATGTCAGCCTACAGATTCCGGATGTTTCTAAATTTGAAAAAGAAACAGGATGGAAACCGGTATATACTTTTGAGCAAACCATGCAAGACCTGCTTAGATGGTGGAGAAAAGAAGAATCTGGGCACGCTTCAGTGTAATATTTATAGTGCCCTCTTCCTCACTATTTCATGAAAAAAATTTTGATAACAGGCATAAGCGGACAGATAGGAAGCAGTCTTTTAAGGCAGATAGATGAGTTGTTCTCATCTGAAGACGAAATATTCTTATTAAAACACCACACGCAGATATTTCTTCCATCCAACACTCTTCTTGATTTTCGAATCATTGACATTATCGACGGTTATTATGATCTTGCGATTCATCTCGCCGCGAATTCAGATATTGCTTATTGCCAAGACCTCCATAATAAAAACAGTGTTTGGAAACAGAATGTTACGTTCACGCAAGAGGTTTGTAATGCCGCGCGGCAGGTTATTCTTGTTTCTACTGACTATGTCTTTAACGGGAACTTACAGCCAGGTCAAACATTCACCGAGTATGGAAAAAAAAATCCTTTGAATGTCTATGGGCAAACAAAAGCTGAAGCGGAAGATATTGTTCTTTCCTGTGGAGGAATAGTCTTAAGAGTTGAAACTATGATGGGCGCAAAAAACAAAATAATTGATGCTGCAAAAAAAGCAATTGAGGGGACCGATCCAGATTACCGCCCTTTTTGGACAAATAATTTTATCAGGCCCTCTTATTTTCCTGATTTCTTAAAAGTTCTGAAAAAAGTTATCCATACAAAGGGTCCTGCTATCTATCATGTTTCGTGTGAGGGAGATGCCTTGTCAAGAAGCGAGATGGCAGCCATTGTGCTCGACGTTTACAAAGAAAAAGGATGGAAAAGAGTCTTAGATTCTTTGCGCAGTGAAGAAGCGGCAGAAACAAAACGGTTTGTGCTTGATACTCAAAAAACCAAGAAAGAATTGGATGTTGAATTCACTGATTCGAGAAAAGCGGTCAGAAACCATGTACTTAAACAGATCTAATTATTCTCCGTCTATCTCCCATACCTTCAACCCTTCAAAATCGAAACTAAAATCAATGGACCGCGCACCTTTTTCAGCAAGCACTTCTTTTATCTTATGCTCTTTGTCAGGCTCACTGTAAATAAGCAAATGCCCTCCTCCTCCTGCACCCATTAATCTTACTCCTATTGCACCGTGCGTTAACGCTTCTTCAATTAATGCATCAATATACAGGTTCGTCAAAGAGTGATCAAACTTTTTCTTTTTTTCCCAGGAGTTAGAAATTAATTTTCCAAACTTTTTCAAATTTCCCCTTCTCAAGCTAAACTCCATTTCAAGCGCGATGTCTTTAATGTCGTGCAACCGTTTTATTTTTTCCATATCTGAAAAATTTTCCGTGTTGTGAACCTCTCCGGAAGATTTTACTCTTCTGCCTGATGAAACCACTAACAGATTCTTTTCTAGCTCCAACAAGCAATCCTTCTTTGTATCGATAGAGTTGACTCTTACATCATTTTTCCCCCTGAACTCGTAAAGATTTATGCCTCCGAATACCGAAGCATATTGATCCTGCCGCCCTCCTTGAATATTCATTCTTTTTTGCTCTATGTTATACGCTATTTCCGCTATCTCGTGTTTCGTCAGTCTATTTTTTTTTCTCAACTGATTGAGCACACCTATAATCGAAACGCATAATGAAGCGCTGGCACCTAATCCTGAATGCGGGGGGACATCGCTTCTCACATATAAATCAAATCCGTGACCTGGCTGCAGTTCCAAGATAACTGCTTTTATAAGATTAAGGGGATTTTCTTCAGACAGCGATATAACCTCTAATGTATCAAAACCTTGTTCATATGTTTCGAACCCGCCATAGACGTTGATTATGTCTGACTTTATTTTTATTTTTTTGTCATCTCTTAATTTCAATGTTGAATAGACATATCGATTAATAGCAGCATTGACGCATACACCTCCATAATTTTCATCATACGGAGGAATATCAGTTCCTCCTCCTCCAAAGGTTATTCTTACCGGCGCGCGGCTCCGCACTATTTTCTGCCGATTAAAAATGTTTGAAAGAATCAATCCTTCTCTTGCATCTTTTTTAAATTCTTTCCAGTCATTTTCATCGGCAATATCTAGCATATATCCGTTGTGAACAAATCCCTTTATTTTTTCTATTATGATCGGAAAGATTTCTTGTTCTAATGAAACTTTTTTTCCTGCAGGTATATAACTGAGTATCTCTTTGTTTATCACGTAGGAGCCTCCATTTACTAATGGCTTATGAGTCAGACTGAGATGATTTTCGTGTTCAGATGTTTCTCTCTTGTGTATCTTGAGAAGGGTGTTTCCATTCAATTCAACAAGTTCTTGAGTTTTAGGGTGAGTTGCGTCAGCGATCACCATAGTAAATGGAGAACCATGTGACTTATGGAATTCAATTAATTTTTTGAAATCAACGTCCAGGTACGTATCCCCATTTGTTACAATAAGATCTCCGGTGATGAGAGGTTCTGCATTTTTTATTGCTCCTGCCGTCCCTAAAAGCTCATTCGTTTCATAAGAATAAAGTATATTGACGCCAAATCGCTTTCCGTCGCCAAAATAATCTTCAACCACTTTTCCTAAATAGCCAACACATAATATAAAATTTTTTATTCCGTATTTTTTTAGGCTTTCAATCTTATACTCCAAGAAAGGTCTTCCCTCTGTTTCAATCATTGGTTTCGGCACAGATTCTGTATGCGGCCTTAATCGAGTCCCTAAACCTCCTACTAAGATAAGCGCCTGATACTCTTTTTCCATGATTGAGAGGCTCTCTATTGCTATATAAATATTTATGTTCTTTATGATACTTTTATCGTCTATAAATTAATCGCGAATAATTTTTTATTAGGATAATTTCAATAGATAAAAACATTTAAATGGAGGTTTCTTAACGAATCATGGAAAAAAGTGAGGAACTTCATTCAAGTACCATCTCTCATACCTCTGAGGCTTCCCTACAGCAAAGAAAGTCTTTTTTGAAAAACTTCTTTTTTGGATGGGTAAAGGATCGTTACGATAAACTTTTTCTTGGGGTACTTCTAATAGCATTTATCATTCGACTTTGGATTTTTACCAAAACCTACGAGCAGGCGTTATGGTGGGATGCTGCAGATTACATGTCGGCAGCAAAACGATGGGCAGGCGTTAATCCCTATCTCATCGACATGTGGTACTACCGACGAGGATTCATATGGCCCCTTATAGGAATGTTTTCGTTTATGATTGGATTTGGGGAGATCGGCATGCGCTGGCTCGTTGTTTTTATGTCAACGGGCTTTGTTGCAGTCAATTATTTTTTAATCTCTGAAATGTTTAATAAAAAACTTGCGCTACTTACCAGCATCGGCGTCGCTCTTTCCTGGATATCTCTCTTTTTTACCGGGAGATTATTGACTGAAATTCCGGCAACATTTTTTCTTCTCATAGCGCTTTTATTTTTTTGGAAAGGATATGTAAAAAACGGGAAGATGTGGCATTATGTTTTGTTTGGTATATTTGCGGCACTTGCAATTTTAACGAGAATGCAGTATTTGATGTTTTCAATTCCTATTGTTCTTTTGGCTCTTCTTAAGGAAAAACATACCGTGTTTGTCAACAAAAAATTGTGGATTGCTATCGGCGTTTTTATCGTCGTTCTTATTCCGCAGCTGTACATCCATAATGCACATTTTGGCAATCCTCTTTTAGACTTGACTAATTATTATCTTGGCATAGAAGGCATTTCCCAGACGGGAGAAGTTGGTGTTGAGCTTGCACAAACATCCGATCTCTTTGTCTATGTTAACAATTTACCGTATATTTTGGATGGAAATTATTTAGATCCTGCAAATACCGGCTATCATAGCTTGTTCGTCTCTCCGCTAAAATATCCCGTCTATTGGGTTTTTATTTTTGGTTTTTTACTTTTTTTTATAGACTTGTTCGTCGGTATTGATAAACTGTTTAAAGAAGAAGAATTGCAGAAAAAAGCATTTGTATTCCTCTGGATTTTTGTTATTTTTATCGTCTTGGGATATATGGCCCCGCACCTTGAGCAACGATACGTCATGCCAACTCTTCCTTTTTTATTTTTTATTGCCGCGTACCCTTCCGTGTTTATTGAACGGTTTTTCAAAAAGAAAAATCTGTGGAATGAAAAAACTTATCTTGTGATTGTCTTTATTTTTATCCTATTACTCATTCCCAATTATTTTTTTGGTCATGCGCTTATTGATGCAAAAAAAAGTTCTTACCAAGAAATAAAAATGGCAGGAGAGTGGATAAAGGAACACTCCAACCCTGAGGACATCATCGTAGGGGGCTCTTTACCGCAACTCACTTATTACTCGGAGAGGAGTGTGTATCCGTTTGAACTTGCATATCGTCGCGAAATGAAAAAAACCGGAGAAGCAGAATTAGATAGATTTGTTTTGGAAAAACACCCGCGATATTATTCTATATCGATCATCGAGCCGGATGAACAGTGGGCTTATCAGTATCCCCAAAAACATCAGGATATGTTAATACCCGTGCAAGTCTATGAAAGCGGTGGGCAACCTGTCCTTGCAATTTATGAATTTAATTACCAGAAGGTTAATTCATTGAAAGTCAACTCTGGTTAGCAACATATTCACACAAAAAAGTGTGAGTAACTGTAAATATATTTGATTTCATTTTTATTTTGAAGTTTTTCTTTAACAGCTGTAGAATATCTTTATATTTTGTTATGTGTTCTTTGGGAATTTCTGTTTTTCCAACGAGTTTTCGTACTTTTCTAGAAAGGAAATTTTCCGTCGGTATTGAAACAATAATTTCAAAATGATTGCTGAGTTTTTTAAAACTATCCACTATTTTTTGCACGTCAGCAATAGGAATATGCTCAAATACGTCGAGGGCGAATATCTTAGTTGGATTTATTGTCCGATAGTCTTTGATGAATGTTTTTTGAGGATTTGTGTCGTAACCGTAAATTTTGTAATTTTTTAATTTTCTTTCAAGCCATCCGCCACCACATCCGAAATCAAGGATTATATCTTCTTTTTTTAGGTCTGCGAGCCTGATTGCCTGATTTATCTTATATCTAAAATAGGTTTTTACTAGCAGATTCTTACTTTCATACGTGTTTTCTAGCCGATTGTCTTCCATTTTCTCTCAAGAGAATAGAAATTTGTTTTTATAGTTATTTATTCTGCTTTCCGCATATTACAAAATATAAGAAAAGTATTTAAAATAAAACTCATTGTCTGGTTATGAAACAGGCGTTTGCAGCTCTTTTTGTTGTGATAGGATGTTTATTTGCGGTTTTAAGTGGTTATCTTTGTAGAAATCTATGTAAGTGTGTTGTTGCAGATAACCATTGTAAATTTCTGTATATGTTTGTTGCTATAATTTTTCTCGTATCTGGAGCGATGTTAACCCTTGCTCGTCTATCCGTAAAAAAAAGGCATTTATAGATTATCGAGTGGATTTTTTATTGATTTAACCTGTTCCTGACTTACGTGAGTATAGACTTGCGTTGTTGCAATTGAACTGTGACCTAGCAAAAACTGAATTTTTCTTATGTCGACGCCACTATCCAGCAAATGTGTTGCAAATGAATGGCGCAAGGTATGAGGATGTACTTCTTTATTGATTCCTGCTTTTTGTGCAGTTTTTTGGATTATCTTCTGTATGTTTCTTGTTGTCAACGGCTTATGTTGAGAGAATAAGTAGGTCCATTCAGCATTATTCTCTATGAATCTTTTTAATTTTCTAGAAAGTTTTTCTGAAAGAATAAACATTCTATCTTTTTTTCCTTTTCCCTCTCTTACCCACCCTCGCTGTTCATTAAAATCAATATCCTTTGGTTTTAAGTTAACAATTTCTGAAACACGCAGTCCGGAGGAGTATAACAGTTCCATAATAAGCCGGCTTTTCTTGTTCGTACAATTTTCAAATAAAAGCGACACTTCTTGTTTTGTCAAGACGGTGGGAAGTTTTTTCTGATTTTTTGGCCGTTTTATTCCTAGGGTCGGATCCCTACTTAATAATGCGGCGTATGCAAATTTAATTGCTGACAAAAATACTATAACAGAAGAAGAGGCACTTTCGTTCATGTTGTCAGCGAGAAAAATTTTTACGTCATCGCCCGTTATTTCTTGTGGCTGTTTACTTGCACATTCTAATAGTTGTTTGTTGTAGTTGAGATAATTTCTTAAGGTGTAGGGGGACAATTTTGTAATCTTTATTTCTGTTTCAAGCTTATTAAGAAACTCCTGCGGATTCATAGTTTCACCCCTCTGTTTTTCAAATCTTTTTTTAGCTGTTTTGCGTTTTTAAAATGAATTGTTTGTATGCCTAATGTTTGGGCAGGCATTAAATTTGGTTTTTTATCATCGATGAATATCATTTCTTGCGGCTTATGTTTTGCTCTTTTTAGTAATAGCTCATAAAAATTTTTACGGGGCTTTTTCATACCTTCATCACAGGAACATATCTTCATATCAAAAAATTTGTATATTCCCTTTTTGATTCCCATTTCTTTAAAATCTTTTGATACATTTGTGAACGCAATGGTTTTATAATTCTTTTTTAAATCTTTGATGAGGGATTGTGTTGATTTGTTTATTTCTGTGCGCCTGTTTATTGAGAGCTTCCATCTTCTTTCAAATTCGCCTATACCTTTAATCTTTAGTTGCTTAGTAATAGAGTTGTAATAATCCTTCATGGAAATTTTTCCGGCTATCATCTTATCCCATTTGTTTAGTATGGCTTTCAAGAATTTTTTTCGATTTATTTTGTAAGTTTTTGCCAAAACCTCTGAATCCTTCATTTTTTCGGGTTTTGTTACGACGCTCCCAATATCAAATACAATTGCTTTTATCTCTTTTTTTTTAACAGCCATATTATTGATTGTGCGAACTTCTTTATATAAGTATCAGCTTGCCAAAGAGTTTACTGTATAATGATTAGTAAAGTTATTTTTCACTTATAAGAGTAAACACATTATTAAAAATAGAAGTGCGTTTACATTTTTGAGGTGATGTTTTATTGAAGAGGAATTAAGGTTAAGAGAGGAAATTAAGAAAAATCCGCAGGACGCAATGAACTATTATTATCTTGCTAAAGAAATAATGAAGAAACCTTTGAAGAATATTGAGTCATTGACTTTTATTGAAAATTTATTTAAAAAATCCTTGGAACTAGGCCCTCACTTATGGGCGCCGAAGATAGTGCTTGGAGAACTGCTTTACAAGATGGGAAGATTTAGCGAGGCTGAGCCTTATTTTAAGGAAACGCTCCAAAAAAAGATTCCTAATCAAAGCTCGGTAAAAGAATATCTGGCCAAATGTGTTTCGAAGAGTAATCCCGGGGGAAATATCCAAGAAGTAAGCTCTAAAAGAGACTCTTTATATTTGTTTGAAAATAACGTAAGAGAATTTATACGCATTTTATTGGAAACAAACCATGGAGAGGACTGGTGGAGACAGGGAGTGCCCCCGAAGGTGCGAGCAAAATGTGCTTCTCGACGAGAGGAGGCCTTAGATGAAGAACAGGAGGCAGACCTTTTACTCTTCGCTGATTTTTATGATTATAAAATAATCATAGAATCAAATAAAAGTATTTTCGCTTCGTATATAGATATTAAAGAATGGTGTCAAAAGTTGAGCGACATGGAACCGATCAGAAATGCTATTGCCCATAACCGCCCTTTAAGAAACGCACCTGTTCGTGTGAGTGATTATCATGTCAGTTTTCAGAAGATTATTGAAAAAGTTAAACATGGATTTAATTGATATGAAAAAATTATTTCTGATATTATTGATACTCATTTTCCTGGGAAATCTTTTTATTGCTTATCCTAAAATCCTTGGATATTCTTTTTTCTCACTTGAAGAGGAAACTGAAACGGGTTTTGTTACAAAGATTATTGATGGAGACACCATTGTCGTTGATGGAGAACATATACGACTATTGGGAATAGATACTTCTGAAAAAGGAGAGCCTTGTTATAAAGAAGCAAAGGATAGATTGGCCGATTTAATTCTCAATAAAGAGGTTATTCTAGAAAAAGATGTAAAGGATAAAGACCAGTATAAACGGTTTTTACGTTACGTTTTTATCGATGATAAAGAAAGATTAAATATTAATCTTCAACTTGTTGCCGAGGGATTAGCAATTGCGCGATTTTATGAAAACACGAAGTATAAAGAAGACATTCTAGAAGCTGAAAAAATTGCGAGAGAAAGTAAGATAGGATGCAAGTGGCGTTAGTTTTTTAACTTATTGAAAAGAAAGTACACTAAAAACCCTATTAAGATCCCGATGGCAACACCGTAATAATCACTTGATGTGAATGCAGTTGCAAATGCAAATAAAAGCAATGCCACAATGAATAAGAGAGTCCCTATTTTTTGGGATTTTACTTTTACCTTTCTTTTTTTCATAATACAGTAGACATATACTTTTGAGCATATAAATGTTTTGATTATGCTACATTGGTGCGTTAATTGGTCTTGATTTTAGTATGGTACAGAAAGTTTTATAAATATTAATTGTGTTTAGTTAATATGAAAATAATAAAAGCCCCTTCTAAAAGTGTTGTCAATAAAGAAGGTAAAAAAGTAGAATATGAAAAATTCTTAATTAATCTTCCTAAAAAGATTGTGGAAGAATCTGGATTTTTAAACAAACCTCTAAAAGTAGAATTAAAAAATATGAAGATTATAATCAGTCAAGAGATTTAATAATTTTTCTTAAATTATCAATGAATTCATCCGTATCTGCAAAATAATTTCTATATCCATATGTCAATTCTTTTATGTTGTTAGCACCAACCAAAACAACATCACAATCCTTGTTATTTGCATTAATCTTTTCTTGTGAAGATAATTCTTCATTTGCCTTTGCCCATCCCTCTTTATCGTTTTTGAATGCCATATAATTAATATTTTTATTTTTTATATCTAACTTTAATACAAACAAGGAATTTTTTTTATCTCTTAAATGAGCTACTGTCGCTTTCCATGCAATCATTCTCTCTATAACGTTTAATTCTTTTTCCAGCTTTTTTATTTCAGTATAAAGTTCTTGTTTATTTAAAGGCGTACCTTCAACCATAGGACATTTTTCAATCATAGCAAAAGCAGAACTTACTAGTTTGAAAAAATGTTTCCATTTCGGGTCTCCAAGACCAAATTTAATTCTTTGATGATTGAATAAATCGTTGGTTTCTAATGCCGTCGCCCATATATGTTGAAGTTGTGACCTTATTTGTATCTCAATAAGTTTATCGTTGAATACCCTCCCAACTTTATTTCTGCTATAATAAGCATAGACCATATGTATACTTCTATAACCATCTGACTTAGGATTGTTGATATAATTTTTTTCTCTTGATTTTATTCTCTTGTGCCTCTTATTCTTACTGATATATTGCTCTGCTAGTTTTCTTGCTAACTCCACATCAGGCATAACTACTCTGCAACCCCCTACATCCTCAATACGTGAGAGTTTCATATTAGGAAATCTATCTAACTTTATTAGAATTGCCTTTACTCTTTTTAATCTCTGAACACAGACGGCATTTGGTGAGACTTCTAAAGCTAAATTTTTTACATTTTTCATAATTATGTGCAAAGGGTAAGCATGTGAAGCTCTCCAATTATTGAATGTATTAAATGCTTCAATTTCTTCGGGGGAATTTTCTTCCAATTTTCTTTTCCCTCTTAATATTTCCCCAATTCTGTTTACATTATTTTTCGAATAGTCTCCGGGCTTTACCCATTCCATTATCTCTCCAGTAAATTGTACTATCTTTTATGGTACAAAATATAAAATATACTAGTTTTTATGGTATAAAAATCTTTTTTATACTATATTTTATGGTACCGAAAAGTATATAAAGTATATTTTGTACTAGTTTTTATGGTACCGAATAATATTATTTGTCCGCATTGCAAGAAATCAGACATAGTGAAACGAGGCACATTTCAAACGAAAGCTCACGGCAAACAACAAAGATATTTCTGTAAAAACTGCAACAAAAAGTTTATTCCTCATACAGCTTTCTACCGTATGAGAAACACACCTCAAAAGATAACGTTGTGTTTGGATTTATTTTATAGAGGCATAAGCACAAGAAAGGTACAAGAGCATTTACAAACGTTCTATCCACATAATTCAGACCATTCAACGATTTTACGGTGGATTTGGAGATACGCTAAACTGATTTCAACTTTTACCAACAAGTTAAAACTGAACGTGGGGAAAGAAGTGCAGGTAGATGAGGTCGAATACAAAAGAAGACTATTTCATACGAAAGGTGGCAAAGGTGCAGAAAAGAATTGGTTTATTGACAGCATTGACCCGAAAACAAAATTCATGCTCGGCTCTGAATACGCTAAATCACGAGATAGTGCGAACATCAAGACAGTTGTAAACAGAATAAAGGAAAGAACGGACAAACAAATAGAGATGGTTACAACAGACGGATTAAACGCTTATGATAGCGTTGTCAAAAGCGTATTCGGTTACAATAACAAATTAGGCAGATACAATGTGTATCACAAGAAAGTAATCGTTTCCGAAAGCGATAGCGTGTTTAATTATCCTATTGAGAGATTACATAATAACATTCGCCACAGAACAAAAACCTTTCGAGGTTTTCACGGCTCAATACAAAGTGCTAATCTGATTTTAAAAGGTTATGAGACTTATTACAACTTCATAACTAAGCATCAGACGATAAATTGTTGTCCGTATGAATTAGCTTGTCCTGATTTGAAATTAACGAGTAAGAATAAATGGTTGGAATTGATTGAAAGGAGTTTCAGTTAATTTTTTTGCTTGAGAAAAGACCAATTAACGCACCAATGTATGATTATGCTGTATAGCCCAGCGACATATGTCGTAGGGCTAAAATAATTTATGAAATGCGAAATAAATGTCGGCAGGACATTTATTTTCTAGACTTGTATGCGGTCTGAAATGATTATACCTCATTCTGAAATGTTCAGCATTATTGCAGAATTTCATT